>DATFQK010000392.1:0-4179 GCA_035264345.1 Gemmatimonadales bacterium
CGCTTCGACTTTGCCCAGTGGTATCCCAAGGTGGTGGTATACGACCGCTACAAGTGGGAGGAGCATCCGCTCTACCCGGCCGGGGAGTTTTACGGCGAGTTTGCCTCTTTCCTGGTGGATCTCGACGTCCCTGCCGATCAGGTGATCGGGGCCACTGGGGTGCCGGTCTGCGGCGATCCCGGATGGGAGCGAGCCAACCGCAATCGCGACCAGCCCATCGAGTACCAGCGCAGCTACTATGGGGCCGATACACCCGCCGCCGCCTGCCAGGGCGCCGAGTCAGGGCGAAAGAAGGTGCGGTGGTACGCCGAAGACGTGCATCACTTCGCGCTGTCACTGAACCCGAACTACCGCTACGAGGGGGGACACTTCGGAGACGTTGCAATCCACGTGCTCTATCAGCCGGGAGACGAGGCGAGTTGGGGAGGGAACCTGGCCGTGGAGCGGACCCAGACCGCGCTGGCCTGGCTGAATCGACTGTTCGGGAAGTTTGCCTGGCCTCAGATCACCAACCTGCACCGGATCGAGGGCGGCGGCACCGAGTTCCCCATGATGATCATGAACGGCTCCGCCGATCAGGGGCTGATCGTGCACGAGCTGGGGCACAACTACACCATGGGAATCCTGGCGAACAATGAATGGCGGGAGGGCTGGTTGGACGAGGGGTTCACCAGTTTTCAGACCAACTGGTTCTGGCAGGCGGTCGGCAAGCCGGAATCCTACCCGAATATTGAAGCAGGTATCCTGCAGCTTGACCTCGATGATTACTCCGAGCCGCCCAGCCTGGTCGCCGAGGCGTACCGGGACTTCTCGTCGTACAACACCGCGATCTACACCCGGGGCAAGCTGTTCTTCCAGCAGCTACGGTACATCGTCGGCGACGCTACGATGCACCGCATTCTCCAGACGTTCTACCAGCGCTGGAAGCTGAAGCATGTGGACGAGGCCGCCTTCCACGCGGTCGCTGAAGAGGTGTCCCAACAGGATCTCTCGACCTTCTTTGCCCAGTGGCTGCATACGACGGAGCTGTACGACTATGGCGTAGGTGAGGTCAGGACGGAACGACGGAACGGCGGAACGGCGGTAAGCTCCGCACCGGATGGTCGCCCCGCTCGTTGGGTGACCCGTGTGGAGGTGGTGCGAACTGGAGCAGGCAGAATACCAGTCGAAGTTGCGGTGGTCGGACAGAGCGACACGGCCGTGGCGCGCACCGATGGGCTGGCTGACCGGGAGTGGGTGACGCTGGAAACCGGCAGCAAGCCGAAGGAGGTGGTGCTCGACCCGCGGGTGCAGACTCACGACTGGAATATGCTCAATAATCGGAAGCGGCTGGGCGGGCTCCTGCCGAGAACCTTGCTCCCGCCCCCCGGCACTGACTTCTACTTCCACCCGTACTTCTCCACCCGATCGCGACGGGAGCGGCTCACGGTCGGCGTGCAGCCAACGCTGTGGTACAACGATGCCGGGGGAGTCACTTTGGGCCTCCGGAGCAGGGACGATTATCTCGGCCGCTTCGAGCAGAACGTTGCGATGATATGGGGGAGCACGGGCTGGGGAGTGGATGAGGACGTCAAGGACATCGATTTCTTCCTCCGGGGCAAGAACCCGGTGGTGCTCCGGGGGCCGAACCTGTCTCAGACCTTCGATGCCTTCAAGATCGAAGGACGCTATGGTGCCGCCGCCACGCTGGAATGGTCTCGCCGCGCGCACCTGAGCTTCGGCCCGACCCGGAGTCATCGGATGAGCCTTCGGTGGGTGGCGATTGACGACACTCGCTATCTGGATCCAGGATACTACGACGATGTCGGGATCGTTGAACTGCAATTCACCAACGGCATTTCGACCGAAAGCGGCCAGTGGGAGCTCTCCGCTCGCAGCTCGCTCGGCGGCGGATTAGCGTACAACCGCAACGGTCTGGCAGCCAGCGGAAGATCCGACCTGGATCCGTTCTACTTCAATGGCTTCATCGAGGGAGTCGCCCGGCGAGATCTGGCCCGGGGACTGGGTCTGGGGCTGCGAGGCTATCTGACGGCCGGGGTGAGCGATCACGATGCGGCCAAGCAGCGGCAGGTCTACTTTCAGGGCTCGGATCCCTTGAGCCAGTTGTACAACCCGTTTCTTCGCTCGCGGGGCGCTCTGCTGGTCCGAGAGGATTTTCACTACCAGTCACCCGGCGGGGCTGGGGTGCGGGGCGTCGATCCGCGGTTGTCCACCTCCGCCATTGTCGCGCTCAATCTGGAGGTGGAGCAGCGTCTGCTTTCCCGGCCCGAGTCCAATCTTTTCAAGCGGGTGAGCATCGCCCTCTTCTCCGACCTGGCCCAGGGCATCGGAAGCATGAGCCAGACGCCGGCCACCGGTACCATCCGTTTTCTGTCCGATGCGGGGCTTGGCCTTCGCGCGGCGCATCGCATTGGCGATACCGAGTTCGTCACCCGAGTCGATTTTCCCTTCTTCGTGTCTCGCCCGGAGCTGGCGCAGGATGGTACCGCAGGGGATGATGACGTCGCCTTTCGCTGGGTGTTCAGCTTCGAGCAGCCGTTCTGACATCCTGCTCGGCTTCTTCGCAAATCTTGCTTCCCCGCTTCCCCGCTTCCCCGCTTCCCCGCCATATTCCCGCCCATGTTTACACCCGAGTCTGTCGAGATTGTGAGTGCCTGAGGTCCCATACCGGGTGGAGAAGCCCTGGGGCTACGAGTTGATCTGGGCCCGCACCGACCGATACGTGGGGAAGATTCTTCACGTGAAGGCCGGACACGTGCTCAGCCTCCAGTACCACAACTTCAAAGACGAGACCATGCACGTGCTGCGGGGTGAGCTCAACCTCCGCACCGGCCAAGGTGACCGCATGATCAGCCGTCCGTTCCGGGCGGGTGAGACCGTGCACATCCCCGCGAAGCTGGTCCACCAGATCGAGGCGGTTGTGGACAGCGACGTGCTCGAGGCATCGACGCCCGAGCTCGATGATCTGGTACGCCTCGAGGACCGCTACGGAAGAGGTTGAGATGCAAGTGATCATCCCCCTCGCCGGGAAGGGCACCCGCCTCCGGCCTCATACCCACCTGGTGCCCAAGCCTCTGCTCAAGGTGGCAGGCCGGCCGGTGATGGACTGGGTGATGGACCGGCTCGAAGGTCTCGACATCACCGAGCTCATCTTCATCACCGGGCATCTGCAGGAGCAGGTCGAAGAGTTTGCCCGCAAGCGCTACCGGATTCCTTCGCGGTACATCGAGCAGAAGGTCCAGGACGGCACCGCAGGTGCCATTAACCTGGCGCGGCCCTATGTCACCGGCCCGGTACTGATCATCTTTGTGGACACCGTGTTCGAGGCCGATCTCAGCCTGGTGAATCGCACCGACGCCGACGGCATCATCTGGGCCAAGGAAGTGGAGGACTATCAGCGGTTCGGTGTAGTCGTTACCGATGCGAAAGGCTACATGACGAAGATCGTGGAGAAGCCTTCGACGCCGATCAGCAAGCTGGCCAACATCGGGCTCTACTATATCAAGGCCACCGACAGCCTCTGGCAAGGTATCGATCACGTGCTCGCCAATCCGGCCAACAAGGGAGAATGGTATCTGACGGATGCCTTCCAGTGGATGATCGAGCATGGAAAGCGGATCCTCACCGCCGAGGTCGGAGGCTGGTATGACTGCGGCAAGCTCGACACGCTGCTGGAGACCAACGAGATCCTTCTCCGCAAGGGAGCGGCCCGCCGGGTGGACTTCCCCGGCGTCACCCTGCACGATCCGGTCTACATCGAGGACGGCGTCAGCATCGAGCGGAGCGAGATCGGACCCAACGTCTCGATCGAGCGGGGGACCAGGATCAGCGGCAGCCGGGTTCGCAACTCGATCGTCGGGCGCGACAGCCGGCTGACCGGGGTGGAGCTGGAGGGTTCACTCCTGGGCAACAGCGTCATCCTGGAGAATTTCCGGGGAAGTGCGAGCCTGGGCGATCATTCCGAAGCGACCGCCAACCGGGCCTGATGCCCAACTCCCCGGTTGACGACCTCTGCCGGTCCTATCTGGATCTCAAATACCATTTCGATCCAGCCTCCGCGAGCTCGGCGGGCCTGGTCACTGCCGACAGCCGGTTGGGCAGGTTCGACGTCGAGACCACCCGAGAGCACCTCTCGGCTCTCCGGTCGGTGTCTGCTGCGATCGAGGAGTTGGAAACCGA
>DATFQK010000393.1:0-6604 GCA_035264345.1 Gemmatimonadales bacterium
GTCATCGGGACACCCCTGTTGCTCCTGGGCCTTCTGGGTTGGGCTTGGCCCAGGGGACAAGACAAACGGGAGCAGCAGCTGGTGGAGAGTGAGGGATGAGAGCCACCCGCGCCGTCGCCGATGTGCGGCACCTTCCCCGAACGGTGTTTGGAAACCGGGCCCTGATGTGGTGGGGCACGATGGGGTTCATCATCATCGAGGGGACCACGCTGTTCATCTGCGCGGTGACCTATTTCTACCTGCGCCGGAACTTCGCCACCTGGCCGCCGCAGCACGTCTATCGGCCCGGGCTGGTAATACCCACGATCCAGGTGCTGGTGATGCTGCTGAGCCTCCTCCCCATGCGCTGGGTAGACCGGGCGAGTCACCGGATGGACCTGGGTACGGTGCGGATCGGACTGCTGATCTGCTCGTTGTTGATCCTGGTCATGTGCCTGCTCCGGGTCTACGAGTTCCGGGCGCTCAAGGTTCGCTGGGACACCAGCGCGTATGGGTCGGCAGCCTGGGCCGTGGTCTTCGCCCACACCACGCTGCTGGTGCTGGAAGCAGCCGAGACGCTCGCGATTACAAAGCTCCTCTTCGGCGATCAGGTGGAGGAGCGGGATCTCTCCGGGGTAAGTGACAATGCGCTGTACTGGTATTTCCTGACCGGCGTGTGGGTCCCGCTGTATATCGCCGTGTTCCTCTCACCGTACTTCATGTGATCGGGTAGAGACACGTGACCGTAGATCCGCGCACCGACATCCCCGACGCCAGCGAGCTGAGGGCTCTCTGGGCGGGACTTCTGCTGGCGCCCACTGCGTTCCTGCTCAATCTCGAAGTGGCCTACGCGCTGGTTCCCACTGCCTGCTCGACTGGAACCCGGCTGCTGGTGCACGTCGTCCACCTGGCCTGCCTGCTTCTTGCCGCCGCTGGTGCTCTGATCGCCTGGCGAAGCTGGAGATCGACCGGGGAGACCTGGCCCGGCGAAGCGGGGGGACGGCTGTCTCGCAGCCGCTTCATGGGGGGCGTGGGCCTTCTGCTGAGTCTCTTCATCGTGATGGTGATCGTGGCCCAGTGGATTCCCAGCTTCGTGCTGAATCCGTGTCAATGAAGGGCGGGAAGGGCGGGAAGGGCCGGGAAGGTCGGGAAGGACGGGAAGGACGGGAGGGTGGATGGTGCATTCGACCGAACTGATTAGCCCGCAGAATGTCTGGACCGCCTGGAGCCTGAAGCCAGCGGTGGTGGCCGGTCTCGGCCTCACCGCCTGGTTGTACTCGAGGGGCTCACGGCGGCTGTGGGACAATGCCGGATCGGGGCACGGCATCCGCCGGTGGGAGGCTCTCGTTTTCGGCCTGGGCTGGGTCAGCCTGGCGATTGCGCTGGTTTCTCCGCTGCACCAGATGGGCGAGGTGCTGTTCTCCGCTCACATGGCCCAGCACGAGCTGCTCATGGTAGTCGCCGCGCCGTTACTGGTGCTCGGCCGGCCCATCGTCGCGTTCCTGTGGGCAGTCCCGATCTCGTGGCGCAGAATTGCGGGGACTATTTCAGGCCGCTCTTCGGTGCAGCGCACCTGGCATCTCCTGACTCTTCCGGCCGTGGCCTGGGCCGTCCACGCTATCGCCATCTGGCTCTGGCACGTGCCTGCGCTCTTTCAGGCCACCCTGGACAGCGATCTGATCCACACGGCCCAACACCTGAGCTTCCTAGGATCTGCTCTGCTGTTTTGGTGGTCGCTGCTTCGGGTGCGAGAGGGCCGCCTGGGGCGCCCAGCCGCGGTCCTGTACCTCTTTACGACGGCGCTGCACACCAGCCTGCTCGGCGTTTTGCTGAGCTTCAGCGACCGCGTCTGGTACCCGCTGTACCAGTCCAGCACCGCCCCCTGGGGCTTGACGCCGCTGGAAGACCAGCAGCTTGCCGGATTGATCATGTGGATTCCCGCCGGGGTGGCGTACCTGGTGGCTGCGCTGGCGGTTGCTGCAAGTTGGCTCCGGCTACCCAGGCCAGGCGTAACCAAGATTGCGAGCGCAGGAGCGGCGGGCGTGGTCACCGTGATGCTCGTGGCCCTCACGCTGGCCGGTTGCAAACGAAGCACAGCCATGACGCCGGCTGCCGCCAACCAGATCACCGGGGGAACTCCTCAACGCGGCGCCCTGGCCATCCGGCAGTACGGCTGCGGCAGCTGCCATACCATTCCTGGCGTCGCCGGCGCCCGAGGCACCGTGGGCCCTGCACTCGCGGGCATCAGCGGACGGCCTTACATCGCCGGCGTTCTGACCAACACCCCCTCCAACCTGATTCGGTGGATCCACCACCCGCAGCAGGTCGACCCCCTGACAGCGATGCCCGACGTCGGTCTCACCGAGGCGGCTGCCCGCGACATCGCGAGTTATCTCTACACCTTAAAGTGAGAGTACCGCTTACCGCTTACCTCTTGTTTGTCACTGCCTGTCACAGCTCTCCCGAGAAGGAACAGGAGAAGCTGCGCCAGGAGCTCAAGTCCTGGGATGCCACGGCTCGGCTCGCCCGTGAGCTTTCGGAGCGAGGCGCGCTCCCGGCAGTCTACCTGCGTCAGATATCTGAGGCGATAGCGCAAGGCAAGCAGAAAGTGCGGCAACAGGCGACCAAGAGCTCGCAGTGAAGAAGCTCCTGGAAATCGCGCTCGGCCTGGTCACCGGCATAGGAGGATTTCTGGAGGCCGGGTCGCTGGCGACCTCCGCCCAGGCCGGCGCGGCCTTCGGCTTCCAGCTGGTCTGGGCCATTGCCCTGGGAACCATCTGCATTGCCTTCCTGGTGGAGATGGCCGGGCGGCTCGCGGCGGTCAGCAAGCACACCCTTCCCGACGCGATGCGGGAGCGCTTCGGCATCCGGTTCTTCAGCGTGCCTCTCGTTGTGGTGGTGCTGGTCTCCTTTCTGGTGCTGGCATCGGAGATCGGCGGGGTCTCTCTCGCTCTGCAGCTTGCGACCGGTATCCGCTTTCAGTGGTGGGCGCCGGCGGTGGCGCTCGCCGTCTGGCTTCTGCTCTGGGCCCATAATTTCAGCCTGGTGGAGAAAGGGGCCTCTCTGCTCGGCCTGGTTACCCTCGTGTTCCTGGTGGGCGCTCACCACCTCCACGCCCCACTCGGCGAGATCGGCTCCAACCTCCTCCCCAGCCTGCCCAAGCAGGATTCCGCGAAATATTGGTTCATGGCGGTGAGCATTATCGGTGCCTCGGTGAGTCCGTACCTGTTCTACTTCTACTCGGCCGGTGCCATCGAGGATCAATGGGACGAAGACCACATCGGAATCAACCGGCTGATTGCCGGTTTGGGGATGGGTTTCGGCGGGACGATCGCGGTCGCCGTCTTAGTCTGCGCGGCACTGGTATTCCATTCCAGCGGTATTCAGGTCGACCGTTACGAGCAGATTCCCTTGATACTGGCCCAGCCGCTGGGCCGCTGGGGATTCATTCTGTTTGTTTTATCCCTCGGCATCGCCTGCTTTGGTGCGGCCCTCGAGATCGCTCTGCAGATCGCCTATCTGATCTCGCAGGGCTTCGGCTGGAAGTGGGGCGAGAACATCAGGCCGAGGCAGGCTGCCCGCTTCAGCCTGGTCTACACGGTGGCCATTCTCCTGGCAGGTCTGCTCATCTTCACCGGGGTCAATCCACTCAAGCTCACCATATTCTCGATGGCGCTGACCGCGCTGTCGCTGCCGGTAACGGTTGTGCCTCTCCTCATCGTCATGAACGATCCCGAGTATCTGGGAGAGAACGTGAATCACTGGATTGCGAACACGGCGGTGCTCGTCATCAGCGTGATCGCCTGCCTGGTTGCGCTGGTGGCTATTCCGCTCCAGTTCCTGGGAGGAAGCTGATATGGAACTGGGACAGGCGGTCCTGGACCAGCAGGTAACCGACCGCAACGGTGAGCTGATGGGCAAGGTCGACGGGGTGATCGTCGAGCTCCGTAAGGCGAAGCCACCCAGAGTCGCCGCGCTATTGATCGGAGGCGGCACGGCCGCAGAGCGGGTGCATCCCGGCTGGGCTCGACGGCTCCTGCGGTGGCGTCGGAGCTGGGGTCCCCAAGACGACCAGGCCCTCGAGGTCCCCTGGAGCAAGGTGCTCAAGATCGGGGTCGACGTGAAGGTGGATCTCGAGGCGGAACGCACTCCCGCCCTTGCCTGGGAGCACTGGATTCGCGACCGCATCATCGGCCGCATTCCGGGAGCGTGATTATGCCCACTCGGGTGCGATTCGACCATCTGGTCGGGAAAGAGGTCCGAAACCCACAGGGCAGGGTGATCGGCAGGATCGAGGATGCCCGAATCGAGCCCGACGGCGAGGAGTACGTTATCACCCACTTCCTGATCGGACCGGCGGAGCGTCTGGCGCGGCTCCGCGCTTTTCTGGGTGAGCTGCCCACGCTTCGGAGTATCGGTCTCGGCCAGAAGCGTGACCTTCGGCCCTTCCCTTGGCACTGGTTCGACTGGAGCGATCCGGGGCACCCAGCCCTGTCTGCCGAAGCCGACGGTGCATGAACAAGCTGCTCAAGATTGCCCTCGGGATCTTCACCAGCATCGGGGGGTTTCTCGAGGTGGGAGCGATCGCCACTACCGCGCAAGCCGGCTCGGCGTTCGGCTTCAGCCTGATCTGGGCCGTGGTGCTGGGAACAGTCTGTGTGATCTTCCTGGTCGAGATGTCGGGCCGACTGGCGGCAGTCAGCCACCACACCATCAAGGACGCCCTCCGGGAGCGGTTCGGTCCCCGGATCTACCTGGTGACGCTGGTGAGCGACGTGCTGATCAACTGGCTCGTGCTGGCAGCGGAGATCGGCGGGATGAGTCTCGCCTTGCAGCTGGTCACCGGGATCGACTTTCGCTGGTGGGCAATCCCCACCGGGTTTATGGCCTGGCTCCTGCTCTGGAAGGGTTCGTTCGGCCTGATCGAAAATGGCGTCTCTCTGCTAGGCATGGTTTCCATTGCGTTTCTCGTGGCCGCCTGGAAGCTCCATCCATCGCTGGCCGAGATTGGGGCCGGCGCTATTCCCCAGCTCCCTGATCACCGTCCGGTTCACTACTGGTTCACCGCTGTCAGCATCCTGGGAGCGGCGATCAGCCCTTATCTCTTCTACTTCTATTCTGCCGGCGCCATCGAGGACCACTGGGACGAGGACCACATCGGAGTAAACCGCGCAGTCGCCGCCGTCGGGATGTGCTTCGGCGGGGTGCTCGCCACTACCGTGCTCGTCGTTGCCGCTCTGGTCCTGCATCCCCGGGGCATCGAGCCCGAGCGCTACGAGCAGATTGCGCTGCTCCTGGCCGAGCCGCTGGGTCGCACCGGGTTCTACCTCTTTGCCGCAACCCTGCTGATCAGCTGCCTCGGCGCCGCTCTCGAGCTCGGTCTGGCCACGGCGTACTGCTTTGCCAATGGGCTGGGCTGGAACTGGGGCGAGAACGTGCGTCCTCGCGAGGCGGCGCGCTTCAGCCTGACCTACACGCTCATGATCGCGCTCGCATCGCTGCTGATGGTGGCCGGAATCGACCCGCTGCAGCTCACCCTGTTTTCCATGGCGCTCACCTCGCTGACTCTTCCGATCGTGACCTTTCCTTTCCTGGTGCTGATGAACGATCGCGACTACGTGGGCGAATACGGCAACGGCTGGATCAGCAACACCGCGGTGATCGTGATCAGCCTGCTGGCCTCGGTACTGGCGCTGGTTGCGATCCCTCTCCAACTGATGGGAGGGTGAGGTGGACCTTGGCCGGGAGGTGCTGGATCAGCAGCTGGTCGATCGTAACGACATCAATATGGGAAAGGTGGATGGCATCGTCCTCGAGCTTCGAGAGGACAGCCCTCCGAGAGTGGCCGCCATTCTCACCGGCGGGCATCTTCTGGCCCGGCGACTTCATCCCCGTCTCGAGTCGCTTGCCCGATGGCTGACGCGAAGGTACGGCCCCGGTCAGATGGAGCCGATACGGATTCCCTGGGAAAAGGTCATGAAGATCGGTGTGGACGTGAAAGTTGATGTAGGTGCTGACGAGGGATCACACTGGGAACGTTGGGTGCGGGATCACATCCTCCGCCGTATTCCGGGATCATGATTATGCCGGCCCGGGAGATAAGGCTGGAGGAGATTCTCGGCCGAGTGGTGCGGACCGCGGCGGGGCGGCCGGCGGGACGGATCGAGGACGTGAGGGTTCTGCCCGAAGGCGAGGACTACGTGGTGCAAGAAGTAATCCTGGGTGAGCTAGGCCTGCGGGCCCGACTGTTGAGCATTGCGGCCCAGCTTCCCACGCTGCAATACCTCGGGCTGGCTGGGCGCCATCGTACCCGGGCAATTCCCTGGGAATGGCTGGACTTCTCCGACCCTGAACGGCCGCGCTTCATAGGACGGGAAGGTCGGGAAAGACCGGAAGGATGGAAGGAAGCGGATGGCTGAGCAAAAACCCGAGGCCGGCGGCACCCGGCTCACCGCGGTCGAGATCCACGACAACATTCTGGAGCCGGCCAAGAAGGAGATGGACCGGCCGGCCGCTTCGCTGCTCTGGTCCTCGCTCGCCTCCGGCATGGTCATCGGCTTCAGCTTCCTGGCCAGCGCTTTTGCGGCGAGTATCGCGTCAGAGGAGTATCGACACGCAGCCGCGT
>DATFQK010000394.1:0-3321 GCA_035264345.1 Gemmatimonadales bacterium
GCGAAGCCGGCGAATCCCCACTCGGAAATCGTGCAGCGCCTCCTGGTCGAGCTGGTCGCCCAGGCGTACGTGTGCCGAATCGATCTGATCGAGATAGCTCAAAGAGAGCAGGCGGGATGCTTCTTGGGCCGATCGGTCCAGCAGGTTGGAGGGAAGTCGAGGCGGCATGACCTACTCACCGAGTCGCCGGAGCTCGCGATCTGTCATCAACCACTCGAGACATCCGCTGCCCGGCTTGGATGGGTCCTTGATCTCCAGAATACAGGCGCCCCCCTTCTTGAGATTTACCAGGGAGACGCTCCTGCCGCTCAGCAGATAGCCGACCAGAAATCCCAGGTGCGGCTCGTGTCCCACCACGGCCACGACCTCCCGCTTGCGCTGCTGCTCCAGCCAGGGACGCAGCTCCTCAGGGCGGTGGTCAGAGGTGAGCTCCTCCAACTCTTCCAGCTCAACTCCGTATTCCCGGTTCACGATTTCGGCGGTTTGGGCCGCGCGAATCCAAGGGCTGGTGGCGATGAAGTCGAGGGATGGAACCAGACGGACCAGGCCCGCGGCGGCCTTTCGCACCTCCTTCTTTCCCTTGGGAGTCAGGGGACGAAGGCCGTCGTCCTTCCCGGTGCGCTCCCATTCCTCCCGGTCGCCGGCCGGGCCGTGCCGGATGACGAGGAGCTTCACGCCGGCTCGGGCCGCTTGCGCGGGCGGGGCGACCGAACTCGAGGTGGCGTCGTGCGCTGACCCGACTCCTCGTCGCCGGTGAGCGCGGCGTCCGAGGGTGGAGCGCCGGAGCTGCCGAAGATAGGCACGAACTGCAGGGCCGAGTCCACCGCCACCCGCGCCGAGGCGCGGGCGAGCATCTGGAACACAGCCTGGGACCGGATCGGCTCCTGGCCGTGTTCCGGCGAGAGTCTGACATAGCTGCCGTCGCTCCGGAGCTCGCGAGCCTTGACGTTGTCCTTCAAGACCAGCGGAAGCAGCTCATTGGTCAGCCGCGCCTTGAGCCTGGCATCCTCCACCGGGAACATCAGCTCAATCCGGCGGTAGAAGTTCCTCGGCATCCAGTCGGCGCTGCCGAGGAAGACCTCGGGATCACCGGCGTTCTCGAAGTAGAAGATCCGGCTGTGCTCCAGAAAGCGGTCTACAATGCTGATCACCCGAATGTTCTCCGAGAGGCCAGGAATACCGGGGCGGAGACAGCAGGTGCCTCGCACGACCAGATCGATCTTGACACCCGCCTGGGCCGCCCGGTACAGCGCGTCTATCACCGTGGGCTCCACCAGCGCGTTCATCTTGACGATGATGCGGGCTGGGCGGCCCGACTCCGCGTTCCTTCCCTCCCGGCCGATCAGCTCGACGACCTGTTCGCGCAACCCCAGCGGAGCAACCAGGAACCTGCGCCAGCGGCGGCCCTGGGAATATCCGGTGAGCAGGTTGAACAGCTCACTCGCGTCCTCGCCGAACTCGGGCCGTGCGGTGAAGAGGCCCAAATCGGTATAGATCCGGGCGGTGGTCGGGTTGTAGTTGCCGGTGGAGAGATGGACGTAGCGGCGAATACCATCGGGCTCGCGCCGGACCACCAGTGACGCCTTGCAGTGGGTCTTGAGGCCAACCACGCCGTAGACCACGTGTACGCCCGCGTGCTCCAGCGAGCGAGCCCAGACGATGTTGTTCTCCTCATCGAAGCGGGCCTTGAGCTCCACCAACGCGGTCACCTGCTTGCCATTCTGGGCCGCACGCTCGAGGGCTCGGATGATCGGACTGCCTCCGCTGGTGCGGTAGAGCGTCTGTTTGATGGCGAGCACGTGCGGATCGTCGGCCGCCCGCTCGATGAAGTTCACCACCGGGCCAAACGACTCGAATGGATGATGGACCAGGATGTCCTGAGTCCGGATCAGATCGAACACGTCCGCCGCGGCGGTGAAGACCACGGGGACACCCGGCACCAGCGGCTCGTCCTTGAGCCCGCGGAACCCGTCCATCCGGTTCAGCGCCATGAAGCCGGTGACATCGATGGGCCCGGTTACCCGATAGACATCGCGCGCGTGGAGATCGAGGGCGGTGACCAGCATCTGAACGAAACGCTCATCGGCCGTCTCGGAGATCTCCAGCCGCACGGCATCTCCCCGCATCCGCTGGCGCAGGTTCTCCTCGATCGTCTGCAGGAGATCTTCCGCGTCGTCCTCATCGAAGGCCAGATCGGTGTTGCGAGTGACCCGGAAGACGGTGTGGCCCAGCACCCGGAATCCGCCGAACAGCGTTCGCAGGTTGGCGGCCACGATGTCCTCCAGCAGCACGAAGCGGAGCCGATCCGGCGCGGAGCCGGGGAGGACCACCACTCGATCGAGCACGGCCGGCACCTGCACGACCGCAAACAGCTCCTGCAGCTGGCCCAGGTACCTGCGCTCGACCAGGAGCGCGATGTTCAGGCTCTTGTTGTGGACATGAGGGAAGGGGTGACCCGGATCGATCGCCAGCGGCGTCAGCACCGGATACACGCTGCTGCTGAACAGACGGTCGACGTAGGTCCGCTCGGCCGGAGTGAGCTCCTCCAGACGAAGCCATTCAATGCCGCTCTCCCGAAGCTGCGGGATCAGCTCCCGGTGCAGCAGCTGGTACTGGTCGGCCACGAGGCGGTGCGCGCGAACGTCGATCCGATCGAGCTGTTCCGTGGGCGCCAGACCGTCGGCCGGGAAATCCTGCGGCTCGAGGCCGGCGTAGAGCTGCTCCTGCAATCCCGCCACCCGGACCTCGAAGAATTCGTCGAGATTCGAGCTGACGATAGAGAGGAACTTGAGCCGCTCGAGCGGCGGGTTGCTGGGGTCCGCCGCCTCCTCCAGGACACGGGCATTGAACTCGAGCCAGCTCAACTCGCGGTTGAGATAGTTCTCCTGGGGAAACTCGGACAGGTTCTTGAGCATGGGGGTTTAGCTCGCCACGATGTGAAGGCGCGGGCTCCGGCCCGAACCATTGGTGGGGGAATGCGCCCGCGCCGGATGCCAGGCCAGCTCGACCTGGGTCTCGAACGCCTGGCGGAAGAGATCGGCCTTTCGCGCTGCGTCGGCGACTTCGATCTGGGGAAGCGATGGCGCCTGGACGCTGATCCGAAGCCTTCCCTGCAGCGCCCGCACCTTGATCCCGGTTATGGACTGGGAATGCGTACGGTCCAGTCCCTCCGCGATTCGAAGAATTCCGCTCAGCTGGGCTATGAGCCGGCGATCCGGGCCATCGAGATAGGCCAGGTTCTCATGACTCTTCCGGGGGAAAGCCTTGCGGTGATAGCGCACCACATTGGCGATGAGCTCCACCTCGTGAGGGCTGAAACCG
>DATFQK010000395.1:0-5833 GCA_035264345.1 Gemmatimonadales bacterium
CTCAGGTTATGCAACAAACGGGTGCTCGAGTCACTAGTGGCCGCCGGAGCCTGCGATACACTCGATGGCCATCGCAAGCAGCTGATCGAGGCGCTCGATGCCGCCCTGGGCGAGGCGCAGCTGCTTCAGGCCGAGCGGGAGGCGGGCCAGGGATCGCTGTTTGGAGAGGTCGGAAAGGACGGGAAGGACGGGAAGGACGGGAATGATGCCGAACGGAATGGCCACCCCGCCCTCCCGGATATTCCGGCATGGACCGAGGCGGAACGGCTAGCCAAGGAAAAGGAGGTCCTCGGGTTCTTCATCTCGGGCCATCCTCTGGAACGTTTCAGACAAGAGGTCGAGCTGTTCGGCACTCGTACCACCGCCACACTGAGTGAGTGGGGAGAACACCAGGTGAGCGTGGCCGCCGTCATCACCGCGGTCAAGCGCCAGATCTCGAAGAAGACCGGAAAGGAATACGCCCGCCTGGTTCTCGAAGATTTCCACGGGACCGCCGAGGCCATCGTCTTTCCTGAAGCCTGGGCCAAGCTCAATCAGATCATCCTGCCTGACTCGGCATTGCTCCTGACCGGGGGCTACAGCGACCGCGATCGGGGCGACGATCAGGCGCCCTTCATCGTGGAAGTCGCCCGGCCCCTCGCTGAGCTCAAGAGCTCGGGCGCCCTGGCGCTGAGTCTCCGCTGGAGGGCACCATCCGCTCCCGAGCCAGGCGCCCTGAAAGAGGTGGCGGCTATCTGCTCTGCCCACCCGGGCCCGACGCCGATCTATATCGAGTGGAGTGATGGCAACGGCGAGGCCGTTCGGTTACGGTCACGGCGCATTCGAGTGGCCGCTGAAGACGACCTGGTTCGCGCCCTGCGTGATCTGCTGGGATCGGAGTCCGTCTGTTACGTGAAGGCCGGCTGACCCTATGGCCTCCGCGTACACCCTGGATTTCGAGAAGCCTCTGCTGGAGCTGGAGCGTCAGATCGACGACTTGAAGCGGATCGGCACCGAGCGGCAAATCGACATCAATGGGGAGCTCGAGGGACTCAACGGCAAGTTGGAGTCACTCAGGGCGGATATTTACCGGAATCTCACGCCGCTCCAGCGGGTGATGGTTGCCCGGCACCCACGGCGGCCCTATACCCTGGATTATCTCAGCACCATCTTCACCGATTTCATCGAGCTCCATGGCGACCGGCTGTACATGGACGACTCGGCCATTGTCGGCGGATGGGCCCGTCTGGCCGGTGTTTCGGTGATGGTAATCGGACACCAGAAGGGGCGAGACACCAAGGAAAATCTCAAGCGCAACTTCGGCATGCCTCACCCTGAGGGGTACCGGAAGGCGCTCAGGCTGATGAAGCTTGCCGCGAAGTTCGGTGCCGGCGTCATTACCTTGATCGACACTCCGGGCGCGTATCCCGGTCTGGGAGCCGAGGAGCGGGGCCAGTCGGAAGCGCTGGCCCGGAACATCATGGAAATGTCCTCACTGCCTACGCCCTCCATCGCGGTGGTGATCGGCGAGGGGGGCTCCGGCGGTGCGCTGGCGTTGGGCGTGGCCGACCGGGTGCTCATGATGGAAAATTCGGTATACTCGGTGATCTCCCCCGAAGGATGCGCCGCCATTCTGTGGAAGGATGCCAGTCAAAGGGAGCGTGCCGCCGAGGCGCTCAAGATCACGGCCGACGACCTGCTGCGGCTCAAGGTGATCGACGAGATCATCAAGGAACCGGTGGGAGGAGCGCACGTGGATCCTGACGCGGCCGGTGAAGCACTACGGGAAGGCTTGATCCGCCACCTCACCGAGTTGCGCAAGATTCGGCCAGAGAAGCTAGTTCGGCGCCGGGCCGAGAAGTACGCCGCCATGGGCGCGTTCACCGAGGACTGATGAGTCAAACGGTCGAGGTTCGTTTCAAGGGCACCCGCAAGGCCTACTTCGTGTGGGAGGATGATGCCGATCCTCTTCACCTGAAGGAGCCCGTGATCGTGGAGGTGGAGCGAGGCCGCGACCTGGGCCGCGTCAGCGCCGTGGGGGATACCGCCGTGAAGAAGTGCGGTGGTTGCACCAGCTGTGCGGTCGGCGAAGCCAGCCCTGACCCGGGTGCGCTCAAATCCGTGGTGCGCCGAGCCACGGTGGAAGACTGCAAGACCCATCAGGAGCTTCGGATGGGAGAAGAGGAAGTGCGCCAGAAAGTCATCCAGCGGGCCCGGGCTCACGAGCTGCTGATGAAAATCAGCGACACCGAGTGGCAGTGGGACCGGAACAAGCTGACCATCTATTTCACGGCCGACAAGCGGGTCGACTTCAGAGCGCTGGTGCGCGACCTGGCGTCGCTGTTTCGCACCCGAATCGAGCTGCGGCAGATTGGGGTACGGGATGAGTCAGCCAGGCTTTCTGGTGTGGGCCGCTGCGGCCGGGAATACTGCTGCTCGACCTGGCTCAAGGAGCTTTCACCCGTCAACCTAGGCCTCGCGAAGGACCAGCATCTGTCCCTCAATCCATCGCAGATATCCGGCGGCTGCGGTCGCCTGCTCTGCTGCCTCAAGTACGAGCACGAGTTCTACGTAACCGCTCGAAAGCGCTTTCCCAAGGAGGGGAAGACGTTGAAGACCGCAGTGGGCGCCGAAAAGGTGATTGCGGTCGACATCTTCCGCGAGCGGGTGTTCCTCAGGCACGATGACCTGGGGTCCCGCATCATTCCGTTGGCTCAGCTTCGGAGCGAGGTCGAGGCCCTGGGCGAAGTCTTTCCTACGGCTGAAGTGCGCAGCCGCCGCGGCCGTGGGGGGAGCCCGGAATCCGGCGCCAGGAACTAGCAAACCTCCATCGACGCTTTATACTCCGCAACGACATAGCCGCAGATGAACGCTGCGCCCGCTCAGCGGGTGACGCAGAAAATCGTGTCTGCGTCGGGTACCCGCCTCGGGCGGGTGCCATGCGTTCATCTGCGGCTCAATTGTTGTCTGTATTCCGGGTAGGAGCGGGATCTGGCGAAATATTTTCTGACCACCGCCATCGATTATTCCAACGGGGATCCCCATCTGGGGCACGCCCTCGAGAAAGTGGGCGCGGATGCCATTGCTCGCTATCGGCGACTCCGCGGCGACCAGGTGCACTTCCTCATGGGCATGGACGAGCACAGCCAGTCTGTGCTGCAGGCCGCCGCTCGGGCTGATGTGGCGCCGCAAGAGTGGGTAGACAGCATGGCCCGCCGGTTCGAGGACTTCTGGCGGCGGCTGGGGTGCAGCAACGACGATTGGATCCGCACCACCGAGCCGCGCCATGCCCGCTCGGTCACCGAGCTGCTGCGCCGGATCCAGCGGTTTCATCCCGACGATCTCTATGTCGCCGAGTACGAGGGGCTCTACTGCACCGGCTGCGAGGAGTTCAAGCAGGAGAGCCAGATCGTCAACGGACACTGTATCGAGCATCCTACCCTGGAGCTCATACGGACCCGGGAGCGGAATCACTTCTTCAGGCTCAGTCGCTACCGCGACCCGGTGCTGGACCTGATCCGGAGCGGAAAGTTCCTGGTTGAACCGGCAATCCGGCGCAATGAGGTGTTGCGGCTGCTCGAGGGGGGGCTGCAGGACATCTCGGTCTCCCGGCTGCGGCAACCCTGGGGAATCCCCTTCCCCGCTGATCCGGAACAGACGGTGTACGTCTGGTTCGACGCCCTGATCAACTACCTGTCCGCCACCGGCTTTCCCGATGCCGGATACGAGGGGCTCTGGCCTGCGGATCTCCATGTAATCGGCAAGGGAATCACCCGGTTTCACTGCGTGATCTGGCCGGCCATGCTGCTGAGCGCCCAGCTGGATATACCCCGCGAGGTGTGGGCCCACGGCTACGTGCAGTGGGAAGGCACCAAGATGTCCAAGACGAGTGGAACGGCAGTTACGCTGGACGAAGCCATCGAGCGCCACGGTCCCGATCCGCTGCGGTACTTCCTGCTCCGCGAAGTGGGTTTCGAGTCTGACGGCAACTTCACCTGGGAACGCTTCGACGAGCGATACACCGCCGACCTGGCCGATGGTCTGGGCAATCTCGCCTCCAGAACCGTCGCCATGTTGTCGAAGTACCGGGATGGAATCGTGCCCGGATCGGCTGCATCGACGGCACTGGATCTAGCCGGAGCTGAGTCGGCCCGGCAGTACGCGGAGGCAATGGACGCGCTCGATCTTCGGGCTGGGGCCGAGGCGGCCTGGTCCCTGGTTTCGGCGGCCAACCTGTTCGTGCAGCAGACCGCACCCTGGAGCCTGGCAAAGTCGCACCGGGACGCTGAATTGGATGACGCTCTGGGGGCGCTGGCCCGCGCGCTGGCTCGCCTGGCGGTGCTGGCCAGCCCGTTCATTCCAGGCAAAGCCCAGCAGTTGTGGCACATGCTGGGGATGAAGGGGGCGGTGGCGGAAGCGGAGTGGTCGGCCGCAGAACAGCCGGAGGCGCAGGGAAGAAAAGTCGAGCACGCCGACGTGCTCTTTCCCAAGCCCGCCAGGGTCTAGAACTTACCGCAAACACCTGCGAAACTTCTTGACAGTGAAAGAGTTATCACTCTAAGGTCTACTTGACAATCCTTATCCGCGTGAGCCACCTTAACTTTGCAGCCATGACCCCGGTTCGCTCCGAACTGGAGTTATCGTCCGCTTGGAGCGCGGACTCGCAGAAGTTGTCGACCATGCTGTACGAGGTGCAACGTCATGCCCAAACGCCGCTGGACCCTGGTTCTTGTCCCTCACGGGTCGGAGCCCTCGCGTATAGTCGAGGTCTCCTATAACCTGCTGCGCGGGGTCGTGGCTGTTGTGGGCATCTTCGTTGTTCTCGGATTGCTCGTCGGGTATCTCACCCTCAGTCACACTACCGATCTCTCTCGCGCCGCGCGGCTCCAGCAGGAAAACGCTTCCCTCGCCCGGGAAATTGGTGAGCTGCACGGACGGCTGAGCAGCCTGGCCGATACCCTGAGCACGATTTCGCAGCGTGATGCCCACATTCGGGTGCTGGCGAACCTGGAGCCGATCGATCCCCAGGTTCAGAAGGCCGGCATCGGCGGACCCGGTAGCTCGGATCTCGATCTGACCGGCCTCAGCGGTCTAGCCCGCCGCTCTGCCGAGGTGCGCGTGGATCTCGGCGCGCTGATTCGCCGGGCCAACCTGCTGGCCTCCTCGTTCAAGGAGGCAGCTGACAGTCTGGCTTTCCATCGGGCACGCCTGGCTGCCACCCCGTCCATCATGCCGACGCAGGGCTGGCTTTCCAGCGCGTTCTCAGCCATGCGCGCCCATCCGATCCTGCACCTGGCTCGTCCTCACGAGGGAATCGACGTGTCCGCTCCCATGGGCAGTCCGATCGAGGCGCCCGCGGCTGGGGTTGTGTCCGAGGCGGGGTGGGAAACCGGCTACGGCAATACGATCACGATCAATCACGGCTACGGCATCGTCACCAAGTTCGCTCACGCATCCAAGCTGCTGGTGAAGTCCGGCCAACGGGTGGCCCGCGGTCAGCGCATCGCGCTGGTGGGGAACTCGGGCCTAGCCACCGGCCCCCATCTGCACTATGAGGTGCACGTGAACGGCCGCCCGGTAGATCCGCTCAAGTATGTCCTGCCCGAGGGCGTGGTGACGGACTAAGCGGGGCAGCGAGGCAGCGCGGCGGCGGGGCAGTTCGACAGGAAGCGGCCTTCGGAAGCACGTCCGAGGGCCGCTTAGCTTTGTCTCCCCTGGCAGTTCACCTGCCCTGCTGCCCCGCTGCCCCGCTTAAAAGCTTACAGTCGGGGCCTGAGCGGCTCCCTGTGAGGCCTCGAAGTAATCGCGGGGCTTGCCCATTCCGAACACCTTGGCGGTGAGATTGTAGGGAAAG
>DATFQK010000396.1:0-3574 GCA_035264345.1 Gemmatimonadales bacterium
CGGGGCAGCGGGGCGGCGGGGCAGCAGGATTTAGCAAAAGTACGGGAGGCATGCTCGCGGCTCGGAGCGACCCGGCCGACCGCGGTCAATCTGCGGTGGGCGCTGGATCGCATGGCGCGCCGGGCAGAGGCGGCGGTTGGCCAAGGGCACGATTTGCAGGCCGCCTTGCTCGAGGAGGCGACCGCCATCTGGGATGAGGACCGTAGGATGTGCGACCGGATTGGGGAACTGGGTGCGCCCCTGATCCCGCGTCGAGCCACGGTGTGCACCGTCTGCAACGCCGGTGCTCTGGCAACCGGAGGCATCGGCACCGCGCTCGCACCGGTTTATGTGCAACACCGGGCGGGAGGCGAGCCGCACGTGATCGTGCCCGAGACTCGGCCGCTGCTCCAGGGTAGCCGGCTCACGGCCTGGGAGCTGCAGCGCGCCGGCGTGCCGGTCACGCTGATTGCCGACAGCATGGTGGCCAGCCGTCTTCGGCTGGGCGATGTCCGAGCCGTCTTTGTCGGAGCCGACCGCATTGCCCGGAACGGCGACGTGGCCAACAAGATCGGCACCTACGGGCTGGCCCTTGCCGCCCGCGCCCATCAGATCCCCTTCTATGTGGCCGCGCCCTCCTCGACCATCGATCTGGCCACCCCCAACGGGGCGGCAATCCCGATCGAAGAGCGCTCGCCCGAAGAGATCATGGCCTGGCGCGGCCAGCGTTCCGCGCCGAGCGGAGTTGGAGTGTGGAATCCCGCCTTTGATGTCACCCCCGCCGAGCTGGTGACCGCGATCGTCACGGACCGAGGCGTTGTCGCGCCCAAGGACGTTGTCCGGATCAACGACTAGTGCCCTCGATTCTCGCGCTCGATCAAGGGACCACGGGATCAACCTCTCTGGTGATCCATCAGGACGGTCGGGTGCTGGGCCGAGGATACCGGGAATTCACTCAACACTTTCCCCAGCCTGGATGGGTGGAGCATGACCCGGAAGAGATCTTCCGGGTTTCCCTCGAGGCCATCCGGGAGGCGCTTGCCGGGTCGCGGGAAAAGCCGGTCGCTCTGGGTATCACGAATCAGCGGGAAACGGTGGTGTTGTGGGACCGACGAACCCTGGCGCCGGTGGCCCCGGCCATCGTGTGGCAGGATCGGAGGACCAGCGAACGATGTCAGGAACTCCGCCATGCCGGTCTCGAGGAGATGCTGCGGGAGCACACCGGCCTGGTCGCGGATCCCTACTTCTCGGCTACCAAGCTGGAGTGGCTGCTGCGGGATCAGAGCCTCCGGGCGCGCGCCGTCCGGGGCGAGCTGGCGGCCGGTACCGTCGAGAGCTGGCTGGTGGCGAAGCTCACCGGCGGCCGGATTCACGTGAGCGATCACACCAACGCCTCGCGCACTCTGCTGTACAACATTCGCTCACGGGACTGGGACGCCGAGCTGCTCGCGCTTTTCGGCGTACCTCGCGAGGTGCTGCCTTCGCTGGCCGGCTCATCCCAGGTTGTAGGCGAATCTGATTCAACTCACCTGGGCTTCTCGATTCCCATCGCTGGTCTGGCCGGTGACCAGCAGGCCGCGTTGTTCGGGCAGGGCTGCGTTATCCCTGGGCTGGCCAAGAATACTTATGGTACCGGAGCCTTTCTGCTCGTCCTTGCCGGCCCACTACCACCGGTTCCGGCGCGCGGGCTTCTGGCTACCGTAGCCTGCGGACCCCGAGGAGAGCCGTGGTACGCCCTGGAGGGGAGCGTGTTCATTGCCGGCGCCGCCATTCAGTGGCTCCGGGATGGCCTGGGTCTCCTCGGCAACGCAGCCGAGAGCGATAAGCTTGCGCGCAGCGTCACGGATACCGGTGGCGTTTATCTCGTGCCGGCTTTTGTGGGTATGGGAACGCCGTACTGGGAGCCCGAGGCGCGAGGCACGATCACCGGAATAACCCGGGGCACTACCCGAGCACATCTGGTACGGGCGGCACTGGAAGCCATGGCCTTCAACAGTGCGGAGCTGCTGGCCGCGATGACGGAAGGAAATCACCTTGAAGTCCCGGCGCTCCGGGTGGACGGAGGCGCTGCGGCCAACGATTGGGTGATGCAGTTCCAGGCCGACATTCTGGGGATTCCGGTGGAGCGGCCCGATATGTTCGAGACTACCGCGCTGGGTGCCGCTGGCCTGGCCGGATTGGCGCTGGGTGTGTGGAACACCAGCGATGAGTTCCTGGCGGGCCGCCGATTTACCCGATTCGAACCCCGGATGAATGCGACCCAGCGCGAGACGCTGCTGGCCGGTTGGCGCCGAGCGGTAGGGGCGGCTCTGGCCTGGGCTAGACGGGATCAGCAATGATTTCCGCGGCGGAGGCTCTCGAGCGATTGCGGGCCGGAAACCTCCGGTTTGTCTCGGAACGAAGCCGCTCGAGCGATGGTCTCAGCGGAAGCCGGCGGTCTGAAGTTGCCGCCGGGCAACAACCCTTGGCGATCATTCTCGGCTGCTCCGATTCCCGGGTGCCGGCGGAGATTGTATTCGATCAGGGGTTGGGGGACCTCTTTGTCATCCGGGTGGCCGGGAACATTGTGGCGCCCTCACAGGTGGGCAGCGTCGAGTTTGCCGCGGCGCGGTACGAGACCCGGCTGGTGGTGGTTCTCGGCCACTCGCAGTGCGGCGCCATTCTCGCCACGCTGGAGGAGCTGCAGCGCCCGAGCGAGAATCAGTCACGCAATCTTCGAGCGATCGTGGACCGGGTACGGCCGTCGGTGGAGAGCCTTCTGGCCACCCCGTTGAGGCAGGACCGGGATGCGCTCATTCAACAGGCGGTGCGCGCCAACATCAGGGCCTCGGTGGACCATCTGCGGCACGGATCCGAAGTGCTGGAACAGCTGATCCAGGAAGGAGGCTTGCGGGTGGTTGGGGCGGAGTACTCTCTGGAGACTGGAGTGGTTGAATTCTTTGAGGGTGGGCAGGCCCTCTAACGGTGCGCGGGCTCTGCTGCTGCCACACTTCGTTCCGCCGCTGACGCGACATAACTGAACCTCTTGCCTCTAAAACTGGTACTGCAGCGATCCGGCAAAACCTCTTCGCCAGAGCGCCTGACGTTCGTATTGCTCCAGCAGCTCATCGGTGTTGAACGGTGAGCCAATGACCGCGAGGCTGCCGGCGAGTGAGAGGCCAAACCGGCCGCCGAGGGGAACCAGCAGAGACGCGGCGCCGCGTGCTCCCGCCCGGGTGCGCGACTCCGAGTCTACCGGGTGCCAAAACTCGATGAGCGGCCCGGCATGGAGCAGGAGCCGGTTGGGCCCGAGTGCCGCGATCTGGTAGCTGACCTCGGGTGCAAGCCCCACCATGGTGAACGCGTCCTTAACCGCCACCACAGCCTCTTTGCCTTCGAGGCCCAGGGCCGCCTCCGTATACGTGACGTGAAGTCCCATGCCGATGCTTCCAAAGCGATGCCCCACTCCCAGCGCGAACAGGGTAGGACGGTACGGACGGAAAGACCTTTCCTCGGGCGCATTCTCGAGGGATCCGCCCCAGAAGCGGTCCGACTCCACGCCCAGTGAGACGAACCACTGACTCAGCGCTTCGGTGGGCGCACCCATCGAAAGCGC
>DATFQK010000397.1:0-4079 GCA_035264345.1 Gemmatimonadales bacterium
GATCCCCATGCGTTTCTCCGCTGAGCTCCCGCTGTTCTGATTGCAGAGGAAGCCCGCACGACGTCGGGCTGAACTCGTTCGGAGAGCCGGAGCGCGTCGGCCAGAGTGACCGTGCGCTGCTGGGCAGAGACTACTCCCGCAGCGCAGGAGAGAACGGCCCAGGCTGACAGGGATCGGAACATGGCCATAAGGTCGGACTCGACGAAAGGGTCAGACTCAACGAGGTGAATGGGGCCAAAGTTTCAATTAGCAACCTACCGGTCTACCCGCCGACGGAAAGCCTCACGGCCGGCTCCCAGGGCTAGCCACGCGCAAAGCACTGCCAGGACATACGCCGAAATCTTGGGGAGTGCCACCAGCAGGAGGCCAAGCGCCACAAAGATCCCGCTGATCGGAATAAAGACCGAGCGACGGGCGTGGCTGGCAACCGCACGAAGCATAAGGGCAGCGCGTCTTCGCCGTTCTTGCCGACTCCCCCGGTATACGGGCCGCGGGTCCTCCCGTTGGTAGGCCAGAGCGGAAGGCAGGGCCTGGCTGATCCGCCTTGGCCCCCGGACCGGCCGGCTGGTTACTTCCCGGCTCTGGGCCATGTCCAGGCGAAACTGCTCTTCCAGAGTCTGGGCCAGGTTCGGGTCCTCGATCAGAACGTCGAGCTCGTAATTGCCCAGCAAGCTGGAGGGATTCAGATTGCTGGACCCGACGCGGACCCAGCGGTGATCGCACACGATGGTCTTGGCGTGGAGCATGGGACCATCCCATTCAAAGATACGAACTCCGCTGCGCAGCAGATCCCGGTAGCCAATGCGGGACAGGTTCCGGATCAGCGGGACATCGCTGGAGCCGGGAACCAGCAGCCGAACGTCCACGCCATCCCGGGCCGAGTCGCGCAGAGCCTGAAACAGTCGGGGTGGCGCGATCAAGTAGGCATCGGTCACCCAGAGCCGCTGCACGCTGCCCACTGCCAACAGTTCGATGACCCGATAGGCTCGTTCCCGCCCGGGCTCGCCGCTGATGACCCGAACACCCGCGTCGCCCACCGGCGGGACCACGCCGGCAACCTGGTCGCCGGGGACCTTCCCTCCACTCAGCTCCCACAGGCTCACGAACGTTTGATCCAGCATTGCGGCGGCCGGACCCCTCACATCCACTGCCGTGTCGCGCCAGGGCTGCCCGCCGGCATGGTTCTCACCGGTCCATTCGCAGCCGATGCACAGCCCGCCGAGGATGGCACGGGAGCCGTCGGCCACCACCAGTTTGCGGTGATTCCGGGAGACATTGGACACCAGGTCGATCAGCTGCGGGGGGTGGAACGATCGCACCTCAACCCCGGCATCCCGCAGGTAGCGCCAATATCCCCGCGACGTGCTCATTGACCCGAACCAGTCGTAGAGCACCCGGACGTGAATGCCTTCCCGGGCCCGCCTAGCCAGCAGCTCGGCAAAACGCCATCCGGCGGCGTCACTGCGAATGATGTAGTTCTCGAAGTGTACCCACTGCCGGGCCTGGGCGATGGCCTCCAGCATGGCGCGGTAGGTGTCGGGCCCGTCGATCAGGAGGTCGACCCGGTTCCCCGGGACCGGCCGCCCTCCGGCTGCACGATTGATGGCGCAGGTGACCGATTGTTCGGCCGGGACTAGCCGTGGGCCGGTCACGGCGCTCCCAGACCGAGCCTCTTCTCGTGAGGGCGGAGGGCCTCGAGCATGAAGGCGATGTGTTGGTCCAGCGGTACTCCCAGCTCCTCTGCTCCCCGCAGCACATCCTCCCGGCTCACGCCCCGGGCAAACGCCTTGTCCTTGAGCTTTTTCTTGACGCTGGAGACCTCGAGATCCTGGAGACTGCGGGAGGGGCGAACCAGAGCGCACGCCATCAAAAACCCGGCGAGCTCGTCCACCGCAAAGAGCGCCTGCGCCATGGGCGTATCGCGAGGGACGCCGCTATAGGTTGCGTGGCCCAGAATCGCGCGCTGCATCGGCTCCGGAAGACCTCGGGCAGCCAGCAGCCGGACGCCTTCGGCGGGATGTCCCTCAGTAGGTGAATGTTCCTGGTTAGGATAGCGCTCATAGTCGAAGTCGTGCAGCAGGCCAACCAGACCCCAGTCGTCCGGGTTCTCGCCGACACGCTCGGCTATGGCCCTCATGGCGATCTCCACCGCGTACATGTGCTTTCGGAGAGCATCCGATGCGGTGTACTCGTGCATGAGCTCAACTGCTTCGTCCCGGGTCATACTGACCATGAGTTTTCCCGTCACTGCTGCGGGGACTGGGGATAGCCCGCCGAGAGCGCAACCCGGCTGGCCAGCTCGCCGTCGAGGCTGATCTCGAAAGCATACTGGCCCGGGCGCGGCAGGGGAACGTCGAACACCAGCACCGCTCCGGCCTCCACGTCCACCACTCCAGCCGGCGGCTCGCCGAACTGGACGGTGCCCTCTCCTCCCAACAGCTCGTTTCCCCCCTCGTCAACGAAGCGAATTCGGATGGTGTGCACCCCGATCTCGGTGCGCCGGCCCCGTACCCGCAGAACCAGGTGGGTGCGGGGATAGACCGCCGGAAAATTGGAGAGCCACACATGCTGGAAGATGCCGAGGACGCTCAGCTTTCCCTGCTGATCGATCAGGGCATAGTCGGCCACCACGGCAAAATCGAGATGCAGTTCAGTTGACCCGGATGGATGTAATAACGTCGTTTTGCCGAATCGAATTCACGACGTCCATACCCTGGGTGACCTGGCCGAACACCGTGTGGACCTTGTCGAGATGCGGCTGAGGGCTGTGGGTGATGAAGAATTGACTGCCACCGGTATCCTTGCCGGCGTGCGCCATGGAAAGGGTGCCGGCGGCATGCTTGTGAGTGTTAAGGTGAGTCTCACACTTGATCTTGTAGCCGGGCCCACCGGTTCCGACGCGAGGGTTGTTGGCATCCTTGGACAGCGGATCGCCCCCCTGGATCATGAAGTTGGCGATTACCCGATGGAATCGTGTGCCATCGTAAAATTCGCTGTTGGCCAGCTTCTCGAAGTTCTGGACCGTGCCGGGCACCTCCTTGTCGAACAGCTCGGCTACAATGGTTCCCTTGCTCGTCTGGATGGTGGCGGTCTTCGGCATGGACGCTTTCTCCTGAGTGGAATGCTGGAGCTAATCTAATCCAGACCTACGCGGTGACCGCGGCTCGAAGCGATTCGAGAGTGGCTTGCCAGGCCGAGGGATCTCCAGCTGGTGGGGAACAACTGTTCCCGGTGCAGGCGTAACCGCGGGGGGATTGTCCTACGGCCAGCATGCCCTGGAGGGCAGGCGGAAGACCTTGACCGGTGGCGGCATCAGGGGTCAACAGCTGCACGGCCCGGCGAGGGACAAAGCCCGCCAGAGCGGCAAGGTGCATGTTCTGCACCGCCGGGTCGTGCTGTTCCCCGACTACGACCAGGTGAGTTACCGGGTTGACATGCCAATCTACCGCCAACAGGTAGGTGGCCGCGTAGAGTCCCAGCTCGGCGGCACGTCCGGCAAAGGCAGCAAGAAGTGCCGTAGCACGCTCCTGCCACTCGGGGCGACCGGTAAGCGCATGGAGTCGTAACGCGACCACTCCCGCCACGCCGTTGGGCGATGGGGTGGGAGTGTCTTGCACCGGCTTGGCCCGGGCCGGCAGCAAGCCGGACTCATCGGTACGGCCGAGAGCGGTGTCGAAGAGGCCGCCCTCTTCTCCATGCCAGTATTCCGACCACACGCGCTCCATGATCTGAAGCGACCAGCTCAGCCAATCGGGATCTCCGGTGGCCTCGTGGGCGTCGAGTGCCGCGGCAGAGGTCTGCACCTGATCGTCGAGCAGTCCAGTGACTCCTCCGGGTGTGTGGGCCACAGCATCGGAAGCTTCGTTCTCCTGTCTGATGCGTTGCAAGGTCAGCAGGGCATGACCGGTGGCCCATTCGTCGGCCAGGACCGCGCCGGCGCGGAGCATGGCTAAGGCCATCATGGCATTCCAGCCGGTGTAGCGGGTGCGATCCACAAAGGGGGCCGGCCTCTGGTCGCGCTGGAGGCGCAACTTGCCCCGGGCCGTTCGGAGCAGCAGCTCGGTCTCCTGGTCGGTGCG
>DATFQK010000398.1:0-12455 GCA_035264345.1 Gemmatimonadales bacterium
TGCCGCAGCCCCAGGCGCCAGGCCCACGCGATCCCGTTCCAGCTCTTCCAGCACCTGACGGCGAGCGGTCAGCTGCGCGACCGATTCCTCGGCCCGCCGGCGGTCACCCCGGTGCATGGTCTCACGCTCGCGGGCCTCGGCAACCAGGTGTCGGGCCTGATCGGTAGCAGCAGCCGCGGCACGAGCTTCGTGCCCGAGTGTGTCCGCCTGCTCCATTGCCTGGTCCCGCCGCCGCTCAGCCGAGGTGAGCTCCTGCCGCAGGCTGGAGCGGTGGATCTCGGCCTGAGCGGTGCGCTCCCGCAGTGAAGCCAGCTCGCCTTCGAGCGCCGTGCGCTCTCCCTCGAGCGCTTTGATTGTATGCGTGTGAGTCTGCAGGTCCTGCTCCAACTGGCGGACAGCGGATCGCTGGTCGCTCAGCTGCTGCCGAACCGCCTCCTCGGCTTCGGCTCGGCCAATCAGCTCGCGACCGATCCGGGTGTGTTCGGCGGCGGAAGACTCGTGGTCTTCCGCCGCCGTGGCCTGTTCCATCGCCGCCTGGGCGGCACGATACTCCATCTGGCTTCGCTCCTCCGCCGCGCGAAGGCGGCGGGAGGAGGCATTGGCGAGCCGTTCATTGGCCAGAGCCAGGTCGCCTTCCAGTTTTCCGATCTCCACCCGCAAGGCCGCAAGGCGCATCGTCATTTCGGTGCGCTGAGCCTCGGCGGCGCTCCGAGCCCGGACCCACTCCTCCCGCTGCGATTCCGCCTGGGCCAGCTGTTGGCGCGCCATCGGCAGCAGGTCGGTCAGCTCGGCGTAGCGGGACTCCATGCCCGCGGCCTCGGCGGCCAGGCGGTCAAGGTGACGCTGAGCGAGGGTGAGCTGAAGGCTGAACTTCTCTTCGGAAAGCTTGGCATGCCGCTCGGCCCTGCCGCGCTGGCGCGCGAGGCTCCGGATCTGGGATTGGACTTCGGCAATGAGATCTTCGACCCGCTGCAGGTCTACTGCCGTCTCCTCCAGCCTCCGCTCGGTACTGTGCTTCCGGTCCCGGTAGAGCCCGATCCCGGCGGCCTCCTCGAACAACGACCGGCGTTCCTCGGCGCGGTCGGAGAGCAGGAGGTCGATCATCTTGGCCTCGATCACCACTCCAGCGTCGCTCCCCAGCCCGGTGCCCCGCAGAAGGTCCTGGATATCGCGCAGCCGGACCGGGGAGCCGTTCAGGAGGTAGTCGCTCTGTCCCGAGCGGGAGAGCCGCCGAGTGACCACCACTTCACGGTAGGCAATGGGCAGGTCGCCATCGCTGTTGTCGAGATAGAGGGAGACTTCGGTGACGTTTACCGGGCGCCGTGCGGCTGATCCCTGGAAGATGACGTCTTCCATCTTCCCGCCTCGCAGGAGGTGGGCCGATTGTTCGCCCAGTACCCAGCGGACCGAGTCGGAGACGTTGGACTTGCCGCAACCGTTCGGGCCCACGATTGCGGTGACGCCCTCCTCAAACGTCAGGGTCACAGTATCCGCAAACGACTTGAAGCCGGAGAGCTCCAGCTTGGTAAGCTTCATGCGATCTGCCCCCCACGAAGGGTGAACGCTATCGAGCCGGTTGGTCCTGAGCCGTAACGATAAAAGAAGGCATCCCGAGCTTCCGGCCGGTTTCCTCGGCCTGCTCGCGTGTAGCATAGGGCCCGAGCACAACCCGGTACGCCTCTTCCTGACGTTTGGGCGTGAGCACGGCCGCCGGCAAGCCCGCCGCTCTAAGCTTCTCGGAGAGCTCGCTGGCCCAGGTAGGATTCTGGGAGCTGCTGACCTGGAGGTATACCGTGGGCCGACCGGCGGCACTGTCCGCATCGGCTTTGCCGGCGGAATCGGTCTCGAGCGGGATATCGTCTTCCTGCGCTGGATGCCAGGCAAGCGGAAGCCAGAGATCGCTCGCACCCGCTTCGATCCGTCCCGTCTCGGTAAATCCTTTATCAGACAGATCAAGGGCCACTACGTCCGGGCCTCGCCGCACCAGCAGCGTGTGCGGAGCCGCAACGGCGGGCAGATCGTCGCTCCAGCGCGCCGCGGTGGCGCCGAGATACTTGCCGGTTCCGACATCGACAACCCAGACGGAGTCCGCGCTCTCCGGCTGCACCAGTAGCCAGCTGCCGTAGAGATCGCTCCGGAGCCCTTTGGCGGGACCGGGAAGCTCGATTTCCCGCAGCCGGGTTCCCTCGAACCGGTCCAGTATCAGGAGCGGCGCGGCCGCACGGGCCACGTACAACCGGTGCCCTGACGGAGAGAAGAGCACCGCTCGCGCATCGCCCTCGATGGGAATGACGCGCGGCTTGGACTTCTGGCGCGGGGTGTAGAGAATGACGGCTGAATCCGCTGCCACGGCGACTTCATCGCCAACGAAGCTGGAAGCGACTTGCCCTTCAGGGAGCGGCGTCGAGGTCGGAGCCTGATCTGAGCCGAGGAACTCCAAAGCGGGCTTATTCCCGGCCAGCCGCGCCAGCAGGGCCCCGTCCATGGTTCCGTGCAACTCAGCCGGTTTTCCCTGCAGTTTGGAGCGGAACCGGACCGGGGTCCGGCGAACCAGTTGCACCACGGCACTGCCGGTGTCGACCGCGTATAGGGCTCCGTCGGGTCCCAGCGTGGCGTAGCGAACGTTTTCGAGGAAGCTGCGGACCCGGCGGGTATCCAGGTCGATGGCCACCACGTTGTTCTTGCGGTCGAGCACGAAGACGAGTCCCTGCTCAGCGTCGGCTCCGATGGTCCGGTCTATAGGTGGCAAACGCTCGGCTGCACTCCAGGCCGCCGAATCGAGGCCGGGCACTCGATAGAGGCGCGCCAGCCCCCCTTCCCGGGGCATGCGCAGTACGCTGACGCTCGCCATCGAACGCGCCGATGCCGGCAGGTTGCCCGTCTCTAGGTCGGCCTTCCCGCTGCATGCCGCGCAGAGCAGGAGAATGCCGAGCGCTCGAGTTGTGGTATGGGGATGCACCAGCGCAAAATAGCCGGGATGCGGGGAAGCGGGGAAGTGAAAGACGGGAAGGACCTTCGGTCCTTCCCGCCATTCCCGGGCTTTTTAGAACGCCGGGCCCAGGCTCAGGGCCCAGAGTCCCTTCACCCCGCGCCGGCCCTGCGGAAGGGCATAATCTATTCGGACCACAGCAAAGCCAAACAGGTTCAGCCGAATCGCGGCGCCGAAGACCTGGAGCGGCGTGCGTACATTCACCGGATCGTCGCCGGCCTCGCGGCTCCATTTAAGGGTCGAGCGCCCATCCCAGACCATGCCAACGTCGTAGTAGAATGCGCCCTCGATCGGCGGGAAGCCCTGAGGGACGAAATGCATAGCCGGAGTCAGGATGGGAAACCGAATTTCGGCAGTGGCAACGCCGACCTGGGTTCCCACCAGCCGGTCCAGCTCGACGCAGCCGGTACTGAGATTGTCGTTAGTGTTCGTGCCGCTGGAGTTGAGGCACTCGGATCTCCGATAGGAGCCCGAGGTGTTGCCCCGAATCAGATCGGTGCCTCCCCCGAAGATCCGGAACCGGTCCGCGTCCCGGCCGATCCGGCCGAAGTACAGCAGGCGCGTCGCAAAGACGATCGGTCCGGCGATCTTGTCGTAGCGCCGGTGATCGAGCGTGATCTGAGAGAAATTCCAGTCGCCGATCGATTGGGCGTACTCCAGGCGCCAGCGGCGCCCGTAGAACGGTGCGGTGTAGCCGAAGAGTGAATTGTCGAAGACCAGGGCGAGCGAGGGCTGCACGTAGTTGATCCCCGGCCGATTGTTCGTTTCGAGCGTCGGATCCGCAACAGCAAAACCGGTCCGAGGATCGTAGGGTTCCAGCACGCTCAGAATCGCGTCATCCACATTGGCAAACCTCAGCGCGCCCTCGATCCGCTGGAACCGGCTGATGGGGTAGTAGCCCTGGGCGAACACGGACCTCACCACCAGTCGCCGAATGTTGGTGACGAAGGTGTTGAGTCCCGTACCCGGCGAGTTCACCCTGAGGGTGCTGGGCTCGTAGAAGTAGTAGGGCTCCTGGGAAATTCCGGTGACCCAATTGATCCGGTGGCTCAGGTTGGCGTACGCAGCCATGACCTGCGCTTCGCTGATCCGGCCGTTAACGTAGCCGGCAAATATGAGCTGCTTGTTGCCGAGGATGTCACTCAGTGCGATGGCGGTGCCCCCGAAGAATCCGCGCCCGAAGTTATCCCGCGCGTAGCCGATCGAGGGGCGGGCCACGTAATCCGGCGTGAAGTGGACTTTATAGTTCTTGAGACTGAACTCGCTGGTGTCCGGCAGGTTGAAGCTGGCGGAATCCATCAGGGCGGCAATCGAGATCGGCGGTGCCACCACCGCGGTATCTCCCGTGCGGGCCACTTCGCTGGAGGAGCGAAATCCGGTGGGCGAACGATAGATCGAGCCACCTTCGCCCACCTGAGGCCGCACCTCGTCCGGGACCTGCAGCGAGCGGGTGGTGTCCACCGGCATGGCCGTGGTACTGGCGAGCACTCCGCTGCTGTCCGGCGCGTTCTGGTATGGCTGCCGCTTCAGGCCACGCGGGTTGGCCAGGGTATAAACGTCGTACTTACCCTTTTCGAAGTACACGAAGGCCAGCCGGTCAGCCTTGGGCGCCCAGGAGAGCACCGGTGAGAGCGGGGTGATGCCCTGGGCACCGGTGTAGAAGTCGGTCAGCTGATAGACATTCCGATCGCCCATGTCGTACAGGAAAATGTTGCTGACGCCACTGCGGTCCGACACGAAGGCGATCGAGCGTCCATCGGGGGCCCATTGCGGGCTCACGTTCTTGCCCCGATCCATGTGGTCGAGCACCCGGACGGAACCCATATCGAGATCGTACAGGGCAATCCGCATGTTGCCGATGGCCAAGGTCTTAAAATCGGTCTCCATGCCTCGATCGGTCGCGAACGCGATCGTTTTCCCGTCCGGCGACCACATCGGGTGCAGGTCGGCGTACTTGTCCTGGGTCAGCCGTCGAAGGTTGCTGCCGTCGCGGGAGACGACGAAGAGGTCGCTCAGGCCGCCATCGTAGCCGGTGAACACCAGCTGTTGACCGTCCGGGCTCCAGGAAGGCGTAGTGACCCCGCTGAGCTTCAGCTGGATCCTCTTCACCTCTTTGTTGCGCTTGACATCCACAATCACGATGTCATCCCGCCCGCCGCGTTTGGCCGCCAGGGCCAGAAATTTCCCGTCGGGAGACCAGTTGGCCTGGGAGTTGATGAACCGGTAGGTCTCGTAGTTGCTGCTTACCCCCGACTTGAGGAGCCGGCGCTTGACCTTTCCGGTTTGCCCGTCCGCCAGATAGAGGTCGACGAAGTAGAAGTCCTTCTCGCTGAAGTACGCCACCTGCGATCCGTCCGGAGATAAGGCTGGAGCCAGATGCAGTGTTCCCTCGGAGCGTTTCTCGGTGAGCAGCTCGGCGGCTACCGCCCGGGCCTTGGCTCGGGCCCCGATTTCGGGGAGGTACTTCTTCAGCACCGCGTCGCGCCACTGAGTGGAAAGCTGCTCCAGGGTGAGCCCGATTGTCCGGCGGAACGCGCCCTCCACTCCCCCCGACAGGGTTCCCTTCAGGATGGCTCCAACCGCCTCATCGCCCCAGCGCTCGCCGATGTAGGACCAGAGGGCATGCCCATAGCGGTAGGGGAAATACTCATACGGATCGAGCGTCATCTGGTCGATGGTGGGCAGCTTCCCCTCCAACGCGGCGTCCCGGAGCCACATGGCGGTTTCGGGATTGATCGGCCCGATCGACAGGTATTCGGCCATGCCTTCGGCAAACCAAAGCGGGGGATTGATGGCAATGAGCGTCGCCAGTCCGGCCCCGGAACGTCCTCGAGACCAGGTGTCGTACTGGAACTGGTGCGCCATCTCGTGCTGCAGGACGTGCTCGAACTCCGCGTAGGATCCGGTGAACGGCATGACCGCGCGGTTCCGCTGGAAGTCGGTGACTCCTCCGGTTCCCTCACTGGGGGGCTCTCCCAGTGCATTGGTCTGCTGGAAGTCGGAGTGGGAGGCGTACAGGATGATCGGCTTGCGTTCCCGGAAGTCATGATTGAGCACCTTGGACAGCCGGGCATAGCTTCGCTCGGCCATGCGGGCAGCATCCATCGCGGCAACCCGTTCGCGCTCGTAGTAGTACACGTCGAAATGCTCGGTCTGAATGACCTTGAAATCGAACGAGCTGTACTGAACCCGGTTCCGGCCAAAGTACTGGGCGTGCGCCACTCCAGGTGCGATCAAGCAGAGCAGCAGAACGGCCGGGATGGCACGTCGGAGCATAGACATCCTCGATCTAGGTAGCACTGATCAGCAACTCCGGTGCATCGTTCCAGAGCCGCTCCAGCTGATAAAAGGAGCGGGTCTCGGGGTGAAAGAGGTGGATCACGAAGTCCACGAAGTCGAGCAGAACCCAGCGGCCGCCGGTCAGGCCCTCCACGTGATGCGTGTGGTGGCCACGACGGTCCAGCTTCTCCATCACCGACTCGGCGATACCCCGTACGTGAGCGTCAGAGGTCCCCGAGGCTATAACAAAGAAGTCGGTAGCATCGTTCAAACCGCGCAGGTCGAGCACAACGAGATGATTTCCCTTCAAATCCTGTATCGCATTCAGCGCCAGTCGCAGCGCTTCCGGTGGCTGGGCAATGGTCCGCTCCGGTCGAGCGTCCTGAATCATTCCGTCTTGGATCCTCTCTTCGGTGTGGGTGCATCGTCTTCGATCTGATAGAAGACGCCCCAGGCTCCAGGTCCCACGTGGGTGCCGAGTACCCCGGTGGCGAGGCTGACCAGGCATTCCCGGGGTTGGAACCGTTCGATCAGCGCGGCCCGGATTCGCTGGGCCGCCTCCGGCGCGTCAGCATGCGCTACCCCGAAACGGACCACCTTTGGGCGTGGAGTCAAGCGCTGGTCCAGCAGCGCCAGGACCCGGGCTTCGACATTCTCCCGACCCCGAACCCGCTCGATCGGAACCACCTTTCCATCGGTATCAAAGGAGAGGATCGGTTTGACGTCCAGCATCCCGGCCAGCCAGGCCTTGCCCCGGGAAATACGGCCTGACCGTAGCAAATTGTCATACCGATCAACCGTCAAAAGCATACCGGCGTGCGGCTGAATCCGTCTGAGCTCCTCGGCGACCCGGCCCCCATTCCAACCGGAGGCGGCCAACTCAGCCCCCCGCAGAGCCAGAAGCCCGACCCCCAGGGAGGCGGAGCGGCTATCGACCAGGTGAACGCCCTGCACCCTGCCGGCCCTGATAGCGGTCTGCGCTGCATTGAACGTGCCCGACAGATTGGAGCCGAGCAGCACGGCAACGACCTCGTCGCCCTCCTGAGCCGCATCTTGGAACAGCTTGATGAAGTCGGCCGGCGCGGGCTGCGATGTGGTCGGCAGCTCAGCCGAGGTCCGGAGTCTTCGGTAGAACTCTTCCGGCTTGAGCTCTACTCGATCACGGAACGTCGCGTCCCCGAACACCACCTGGAGGGGAACCATGGCTATCCGGTGCCGGTCCAATAACGAGTCGGGAAGATCGGCCGAGGTGTCGGTTACGATCGCTACCGGGCGCCGATTGGTGTGGGCCAGCTTCCGGTGCTGGATCCGCATGTCCTGCGCCTTCGTGCTGGCGACCCGGCCCCAGCGCGTTGCATAGGTAAAGACGGCCTCGGGGGTATCCGTGTGCACATGGATCTTCAAGATGTCCCCGGTCACCGCCACGACAGTGGAACCGCCAAAGGCGTGCATGGCGGTGCGAACTTCGTTGGCCGCGGGAAGACTGTCACCTCGGATCAGGACCTCCGTGCAGTATTGGAAATCCCTTTCCGCAGCGACGTTCACCAGTGCCGCAGGAATGTCCCCGTCTCCGGAGCTATCGATTTCGAGCTCCACGGATGCGATCGGATCGCCCTTGATATAGCGAACCACCCCCTCCAGCATCCGGACAAATCCTTTGCCGCCTGCGTCCACCACACCGGCATCCTTGAGCACCTGCATCAGCTCGGGTGTGCGAGCCAGCGCCGCCTCTCCTTCCTCCAGTAGCCGCCGCATGAAGCTGCCCACGTCACCCGTGGTTCGGGCAATCGGCTCCGCCGCCGCTGCAGCGTCCCGGGCGACGGTGACGATGGTGCCCTCGCGGGGATCGTCCAGCGATTCATAGAGTCGATCCGCGCCCTTCCGTATTGCCGTGGCAACGTCGGGAGCGGTGGCCACGCTCCGGTCGCCCAGGGCATCGGTGAACCCCAGCAGAAAGTGAGCCAGCATCATGCCGGAGTTACCTCGGGCACCGAGAACCGCTGCCTGAGCCATGGTTCTGACGGTGACCGGAAGTGAAGCGTCGCCGAGCGCTTTGAGAGCGTCAGCGACGGCCCGAAGGGTCAGGCTGAAATTGGTCCCGGTATCGCCATCGGGCACCGGGAAGACATTGATCCGGTTGATCTCCTCGCGCCCCGCGGCGACCCAGTCTGCAGCCGCGATAAGCGACCGCGCTAAGCGGGGACCATCTACATAGGTGATCCCCGCTCCCATCGTGCCTCGATCACTCAGCAGCGACAGAGACTCGGAGTTCGGCATGAACCTCCGGATGCAGCCGCAGGCTCACCGTATGAGTACCGGTGGTCTTGATCGGATGCTCCAGTTCGATCTTACGCCGGTCGAAGGAGTACCCTTCGCGGGCCAGAGCATCGGCGATGTCCTGCGAGGTGATGGAGCCGAACAGCTTCCCCTCCTCGCCGGCCTTGCCCTTCAAGGTCAGCGTCAGCCCACTCAAGGTGCCCGCCACGCGCTCCGCCTCGGACCGCTCTGCCTGGTTCCTGGCGGTCCGCACCCGGGTTTCCGCGGCGATCCGTTTCCGGTTTCCCTCAGTCGCCTCGTAGGCCAGGCCCTGGGGCAGCAAATAGTTCCGGGCGTACCCCGGCTTCACCCGCACCATTTCTCCGGCGCGGCCCAAAGTCTGGATGTCTTCACGGAGTATCACTTCGATCATAATGGAGTTTCCCTCAGGTGGCCGACGCGGCAAGGCGGCGTCGGAAATCTAGCCAGGTGTCGGCCAGCCCCAGCAGGGTCAGCCCGCCCACCACAAACGGCAACAGCAGCATGGCAACCAGTGACAGCGTAGCAATGACCGGGGCCGGAACTCTGCGGGTGCCCACGGCGAACACCGCCAGTCCGCGAACCGCATACAGTACAGCCCAGACCAGGAGCAGGTTGGCGCCGACTGAGCTCCAGACCTCGGGCAGCGGTGTCAGACAGAGCGCCAGTCCGATAACCCATCCCCAGACCAGCTGGTCGCTGAACTCGAACGCGGAAAAGCCGGCCGGCGCAGGGCCGAGCGGCCGGCGAGCGATCCGGCGATGCCAGATCCACGCAAGTGTGACCCCGGCCATGGTGGCGAGTGCCAGCAGAGCCGGGTAGAGCAGGGCGATCGAGCGCACCATGGCTGACATCTCGTCCAGCAGTCCTGCATCGCTCATTCCCGGAGCGACTTGTCCCAGGCGCATGATGAAGTCGCGGTTATAGCGCCAGAGATCCTGTTCGATCGCCTCACGAACCGCGGTCCAGCTCACCGCGAAATACCACATCCAGAGCACCAGCGCGACTCCACCGATTGCGGTGGCGGTAAGGGCGCGGGAGAACCGGGCTGAGGGACGCCACAGTGTGAGTGCCAGGTATGACCCTGTAATCAGAACCGCCTCAGCCCGGGCAAACTGACCGGCCAGGCCGCCGGCCTGATTCAGCCACAAGGCCGACCAGGTGGCCGTCCCCAGCAGCCACAGCCACTCGCGAACACTGCGTGGCCGGCTGAGTAGGAGTAATCCGGCGAGTGGCCCGAAGAGGAGCCCAGGCGGGGCCATCAGCAAATAGCCGATCAGGGCGAGGAATGCCCCGAACTGCTTCCGGGGCGACCCTGCTCCAGTTCTCGGTTCCTGCCAGGACGAGGATGTCAGCCGCCGAAGCCCTTGATGTACGGCAGCAGAGCCAGTTGGCGAGCCCGCTTGATGGCGGTGCTGAGCTGACGCTGGTGCCGGGCGCAGGTTCCGGAAAGGCGGCTGGGAAGGATCTTTCCCCGCTCGGTCAGGAATCGGGACAGGGTGCGCTCATCCTTGAAGTCGACGATGCGAACTCCGGACTCACAGATAGCGCAGGTCTTCTGAGGCCGCCTCATTCGTCATCCTCCTCATCGCTCTTGCCGGCAGTCACCGGGACCGGCTGAGCTCCCTCGCTGACTACCACGAGATGCCGGAGCACTCCCTCATCCAGCTTGATCGCGCGCTCGAATTCCGGAAGCGCCGTGGCCTCCGCGTCAAATTTGGCAACCACGTAGTAACCGGTTTCATGTTTCTTGACGGGATAGGCCAGGGTGCGCTTGCCCCAGTGGTTCACCTGGGGAGGCTCCGCGCCGGATTGCTGAATCAGGGCATTGAAGCGAGCGAGACGCTCGTTGATGGCGGTCTCTTCGAGCGCACTGTCGAAGATATAGACCACCTCGTACTGACGGGTCATGACACCTTCCTTTGGACTGGAGCCCGGTTGGACTCGGTTGCCCCGCGCCTGGTGTGGGACGGGGAGGAGATATGTGAGGTCAAAATAGCGGGGAAGTGGGGATGGAGGGAAGCGGGGAAGCTCAACTACTAAACCGAAACAACATGACGTCGCCGTCCTGGACCACGTATTCCTTTCCCTCGGCCCGGGAGAGTCCCTGCTCGCGGGCCGGTTTCCACCCGCCCACCCGAACAAAGTCGTCGTAGGCCACGGTTTCCGCCCGAATGAATCCCTTCTCGAAATCGGAGTGGATGACGCCGGCGGCAGCAGGGGCCTTATCACCGCGGTGCACGGTCCACGCCCGCACTTCCTTCTCTCCGGCGGTGAAGTAGCTCTGGAGCCCGAGCAAGTGATAAGCCGCGTGGGCCAGACGGTCCAATCCCGATTCGTTGAGCCCCAGTGAGGCGAGAAACTCCGCGCGGTCCTCAGGTGCAAGCTCGGCCAGCTCGGCTTCCACCTTGGCGGAGAAAGTGACCACCTCCGCCGTCTCCTGCTCCCGAGTCAGCGCGCTGCGGAGTTGATCGACGTACGGGTTACCCGAGGCGATGTCCTCCTCGGACACGTTCGCGGCGTAGAGGACCGGTTTGGCGGTCAGCAGGTTGAACGCCCGGTAGCTCGGCGCCTCCTCGTCCGTGGGAACCACAACCCGGGCGGGCTGTCCGGCGGCGAGCGCCTGCTGCAGGCGCTCCAGCAGGCGCTGCTCCAACTTGGATTGGATGTCACCCGACTTGGCCGCCCGACTGGTTTTGTCGAGCCGCTTGTCGACGCTGGCCAGATCGGCCAGGCCGAGCTCGATGTTGATGACCTCCCGATCCCGCACCGGGTCGACTCCACCCATGACGTGCTGCACATCGGGGTCCTCGAAGCAGCGCACCACGTGGAGAATGGCATCGACCTCGCGAATGTTGGCGAGGAACTGGTTGCCCAACCCCTCCCCTTCACTCGCTCCCCTGACCAGGCCGGCGATGTCCACGAACTCCACCGCAGCAGGAACGGTGCGCTCCGGCTTGACGATCTGGGCCAGCGCCTCGAGCCGCCCGTCGGGCACCTGCACGATGCCGGTGTTGGGCTCGATCGTCGCAAAGGGATAGTTCGCTACCAGCGCCTTCGCGGAGGTGAGGGCGTTGAAGAGCGTGGATTTGCCGACGTTGGGCAGGCCGACGATTCCGAGTCGTAACATCAGTCAGGAGTCAGGAGTCGGGGAGTCAAGAGTCAGGAGTCGAGAGCAGATGTCGAGTTCGAAACCCAAACTCCCGACCCCAGACTCCCGACTATCACTTATTGAACTGGTTCATCGCCTTTTCTATTCCATTCTCGATCCAGCATTCGACGGCTTCACTCATGGGATCGAGCAGGCTCTCGATGGTCTTCTGCTCCTCCGGGGTGAACTCGTCCAGCACAAAATCGGCGAGATCATCGACACCCGGCGGGGCAGGTCCCACCCCGATTCGGAGCCGGGAATAGTCTTGCCTCTGCAGGGTCCCCTCGATGCTCTTGAGACCGTTGTGTCCGCCGGCCGAGCCCGCGCCACGCAGTCGGAACCGTCCCACGGGAAGTGCGACGTCATCCACCAGAATGAGGAGGTGCTGACTGGGATCGAATTGGGGAAGGGTACGAAGCGACGCCACTGCTGCGCCGCTCCGATTCATGTAGGTCTGTGGCTTGAGGACAGTAACCGGAGTGCCTTGCCAGGTACCCCGCGCCTCCCGGGCCCGGCCGACCCGGCGATACTGCCCCAGCTGCCAGCGTGACACCAACCGATCGGCGAGCACGAACCCGGCGTTGTGGCGAGTGCACTCGTACTCCGGGCCCGGGTTGCCGAGCCCCACGATCGTGTGCAGGGCTCAGGCTTTCGGTTCGATCTCCGCCTCGGCGTCGGGCTTGGGCTTCCGAATGAGCTCGGGCTCGGTCGGCGCCGCGGCTTCCTCCACCGGCGCGGGTG
>DATFQK010000399.1:0-3015 GCA_035264345.1 Gemmatimonadales bacterium
CCCGACGAATGCGATGCCTTTGGTCATCTCAATCAGGCCTCTTTCCTTAGCCTGTTCGAGCGGGCCCGCTGGGAAATGCTGCACCGGGGGCCGGGAATGGATGTATTCACCCGAGCGGCGGCTTGGCCCGCGCTGCGGAAGACGGTGATAGACTATCGGGCCGCGGCATTCCCCGGGGACGTCCTGCGCTTCCAGCAGGCCCTGACCCACCATGGTCGTACCAGTTTTACCATGCGGCAGACCGCCCGCCGAGTTCGAGACGAGACCCTCATTGCCAGTGCGGAGTTCGTGTTTGTCTGCATCGATCGGGAGGGCAGGCCCATCCCGGTGCCCCCGGAGTTCACCAGCTACATGCACGCGCCCCGAGACACCAGCGATAACACTCAGCGCCTGATGGTGCACGGCGTCAATCTGGCAGTGGAAGTCCGGGGCGACGGCCCCGCTGTGCTCTTCGTACATGGATACCCGCTCGACCGCACAATGTGGCGGGCGCAAGTCGACTCACTGCAGGGCTACCGCCGGATTGCGCCTGATCTCCGCGGGATGGGGCAATCCGACGCTCCAGACCTCGGCTACAGCATGAACATCTACGCTGCCGATCTGGCTGGTCTGCTCGAGGCATTGGACATCGAGAGCGTGGTGCTCTGCGGCTTATCGATGGGAGGGTATATCGCCTTCGAGTTTCTCCGTCACTGGCGCTCGCGGGTGCGCGGATTAGTGCTCATGGACACCAGGGCAGGAGCAGATACGGCTGAGGCGCGCCGGGCGCGGGACGCCTCCGCCGCGAGCGCCCGTGATGGGGGTCCCTCGGCCGTCGCCGAGACGATGCTGCCGAAGCTCCTGGCGCCTTCTACGCTGGCTCAACAGCCTGACATCGTAGACCGGGTTCGCCAGATGATTCTGCGCACGCCGGTCGCCGGCATCATTGGTGCCTTAGCGGCCATGCGGGACCGAGCGGGCAGCGAGTCGCTCCTCCCCACCCTGGGCGACATTCCTACCCTGATCCTGGTTGGAGAGGCGGATACCGTCACTCCTCCGGAACAAGCCGAGGCCATGGCTCGCGCGATTCCAGGCGCTCAGCTTGACATCATTCCCGGGGCCGGCCATCTGTCGCCGATGGAGCGGCCGGATGAGGTCTCCAGGCGGCTGGCGCAATTTGTGGGGGAGCTGAGATGAAACCTTTCGGGGGGCTTGTGCGTCTAAACCTGTGGCGGCGGCATTAACTATCGGCCGTCGTTTGATGTCCTTCCTTACCCAGGCTCCGGGATCGCGGCCAAGCAGTACGATCCCGGGGCTCCTTTCTTTTCGGGGAGAAACAGCGGCTACCTCTGGGGCCTGCCCGGCGGGGTATCGGTGTTGAAGACTTCCTTATTCTTTTCGATATAGGAAGTGTACTGCGGCGGGACATCTTCCTCCGGGAAGATCGCGGTTACCGGGCACTCCGGCTCACAGGCACCGCAGTCGATGCACTCCTCTGGATGAATGTAGAGCTGATCTTCTCCCTCATAGATGCAGTCTACCGGACACACATCGACGCAGGCCCGATCCTTCACCCCGATGCACGTTTCGACAATCACGTAAGTCATCCTGCGGCTCCCCGAAAAGGATGCCGTGCAGCCACGGCATCGCAAAGTTATACGAAGGCTGGTTTGGCCGCGCAAGGGGCGCAGACGTCCTTAACTTGCTGACGAATGCTCGCGCTGATTTGTCTTTGTGCCCTCTGTGTTCTCGCCGGGCCGGCATGCGCTCAGTCCTGTCCTCCGGGGCCAACGGCACTGGTGCTCTCCGGCGGCGGAGCCAAGGGCTTGGCTCACATCGGCGTCCTCCGGATTCTCGATAGCCTGGGAATCCGCCCTGACCTGGTCGTGGGCAGCAGCATGGGCGCGATCATCGGCGGGATGTATGCCAGCGGCTACACCGGCCGGGAGATCGACTCGCTTGCGCGGTCCCTACCTATCTCCGACCTCTTCCGCACCTACCAACCCCGGGGCGCCCGTTCGTGGGGTCCGGTACAGCCGCTTCTACTTTGGGAACAGGGCGAACGGGGCTTCAACCTGCAGAGCGCCTCAGTAGCCGAAAGCGAAGTCAACGCTCTGGTCAACGGTGCTATGCTGCGAGGAAATCTGCTGGCCCGGGGCAACTTCGATTCATTACCTATTCCATTTCGTGCAGTCGCCACCGATCTCAGCAACCGCTCGGTGGTGGTCCTGAGTTCCGGCGATCTGGCGCGAGCGGTCAGGGCAAGCTTTGCCATCCCGCTGATCTTCACACCCGAGTCCGTCGATGGCCGGATACTCACCGACGGCGGACTCGCGGCCAATATTCCCATTACTGTTGCCCGCGACGTCGGAGCTCAACGCGTCATTGTTTCCGATGCCACTGAGCGCCTGGCCGATTCCCTCGATCTCTATTCTCCGATTGTCCTGGCTGATCGTTTGCTGGGTTTCCTGTTCCAGCAGACTCAGGACAGCCTTCGGCGCGGCGATGTGCTGGTCCGCCCTGCCGTCGAGGGGTTCACCAGTCTGAATTTCTCCCCCGACAACGTCGATGCCTTGATTCGCCGGGGTAGCGTCGCCGCGGAAACCACGCTCGTCCGGAATCTGTGCCTGCCTCGCGGTCCGGCGGAAAGCGCTCGGCCGCTGCCGCGACTGATCACCAGCTACTCGGTCGAGACCCGGAATCATTCCGAGCGGCTGTCGCTCGAGCGGCTCCTCGGGCTTGCTATCGATGATTCGCTTGACGTGTCACTGCTGAAAGGGCGAGTACGGCATCTCGCGCAGGTCGATGCGTACCAGGCCGTATGGCTTTCTCCCCGGGGATCTGGGGACTCCGTCTCGTTTCATATTTCTGCGCGGCGGAGTCCCCGGCGGCTGGCTGGTCTCGGGCTCGCTTACGACAGTGAGCTCGGTGGGCAAATGTGGCTCGGCGCGGCTGATCGCCGAACCTTCAACCTTGCCCTGGAAGGAAGCACGACGCTGTTCCTGGGCGAGTTCCGCAAAGGGTGGAGCCTGGGAT
>DATFQK010000400.1:0-4202 GCA_035264345.1 Gemmatimonadales bacterium
GCCGGCGGAGGTGCTCACCCGTGAGACCCTTTCGCAGGTGTTCGAGTGGCCGGTCGCGGTAACCACCTGGTCCGACGGCTCACCGCAGGTCGTGCCTCTCCGTCCTTCTGAGAAGGAGCCTTTATGAGAAGCTTACTCGTGCTTGGTGCACTCACCGCGTCGCTGTCTCCCACGGCCGGGTTGGCTCAGCAGGCGCAGGACACGACCCAACTCAAGGAGCTGGTCGTCACGGCCAACGGAGCTCCCACCCCGGCAGACGCGGTGGTGTCCTCAGTGACCACGATTATCGGCGCCGAACTCCGGGACCGCGGCATTCAATTCGTGCAGGATGCGCTGCGCGACATCCCGGGAGCAACGGTGGTCCAGACCGGTTCCTACGGAGGAGTGAGCTCGCTCTTCCTCCGCGGGGGCGAGAGCGACTACGTGAAGGTCCTGGTCGACGGAGTCCCGGTGAATCAGTCGGGCGGAGGATACAACTGGGCCAATCTGACCACCGACAACGTGGAGCGGATCGAGGTTCTCCGCGGCCCGGCGAGTGTCATTTACGGGTCAGACGCGGTTACCGGCGTGGTGCAGGTCTTCACTCGAACCGGCTCACCCGGCGTGCAACTGGAGGGCGGGGCGGAGGCCGGCACCTTCGGCACGGTCAACGGGCACGGCGCCATTCTGGGCGGCACCAGCACGCTGGGTTATTCAGCCGATGCCAGCCGCCACTCCACGGACGGCATTTACCCGTTCAACAACGACTACGGGAACACCGTCCTGAGCGGCGCTCTCCGAAGCGCGCTCGGTGCCGCAGGCGACGCCTCGCTCTCGGTGCGGTTCTCGGACAATCGCTATCACTTTCCTACGGATTTTTCCGGCGCTCTGTCTGACAGCAATCAGGCCAATGCCGAAAAGTCCCTCTCGTTGGGCTTGAACGCCGGGCGGCGGCTGGGCGATCAGTACGAGATCCGATTGATAGCCGCCGGGGCCCGGACCGACGGAGAGTTTGACGATCTGTCGGACAACGCCGCCGATACGGTCGGCTTCGGCTTTGCCTCTCACCGCGAGTCTCGAGCGGACCGGGGGAGTGTAGATGTCCGGCTGCTCGCGTCCCCCAGCTCGGCCGTGCGGCTCACCGCCGGAGCTCAGGTCGAGCGGGAAACCGAGCGGCAGTCGGGCGAAACCACCTCCAACTTCGGACAGATCGAGACCACCCCGGACACTCCGTTCGATCGGGGCCGCACGACCTTTGGGTATTACGCTCAGGGGGTGGTTGCCCTGTCATCCGGACTCGCGCTCAACCTCAACGGCCGAGTGGACGACAACAGCGGCTTCGGCACCTTCGTCACTTACCGGGCGGGAGCGGCCTACCGGCTGCCCTCGAATACCCGGCTTCGAGCGTCCCTGGGACGGGCCTTCAAGGCGCCCACCTTCTGCGAGCAGTTCTGCAATGCCCCGTTCGTGGTGGGAGACTCCGCGCTCCAGCCGGAGCGCTCCACCAGCTGGGAAGTGGGAGTGGAACAGCAGCTGGTTTCCCAGCGGCTGTCCCTCTGGGCGACGTATTTCGATCAACAGTTCGAAGACATGATCCTATACGATGGCGGAGCAGCCCTGGGAGCACCGACCTACTTCAATGGCGCTGCCGCCGATGCCCGCGGTCTGGAGACCGGCCTGACCTCGAACCTGGCCGGGGGCGTTGACGTCTCCGCTTCCTACACTCTGCTCACCACCGAAGCCACCGACGACGCCGGAATGCCGAGCCCGACGTTCGCGGACGGGGAGCAGCTGATCCGGCGGCCGAAACATTCATTCGCACTGAGCCTCAGGGCCCGGCTGTTCGACCGGCTTCGGCTGGGGGGCTCCCTGAGCTACCTCGGCGGCCGTGAGGATGTGGACTTCAATCTGGGCCAGCGGGTAGAGCTCGATCCCTATACGGTGGTTGATCTGGCGGGCGAAATGGAGCTGCTGAACCCCTCGGCGGGGCAGCTCGGGATTTCGGCGACCTTGCGGGTCGAGAACCTGTTCGATGAGGCGTATGACCAGGCTGTCGGCTTTGCCGGCCGGCCGCGGGGCGTTTTCGGTGGGGTGAGCTTGCGGCTCTAGTCAGGGCGACTGGCGACGAAGCTGGAGTGGTTCGATCTTTCCTGGACCATGAACCAACGTCGAAACCTGCTTCGGCTCGCCACCGCCATGGGCTGGGCGACACTCGCCGCCTGTGCCGAGACGGCCGCACCACCGGAGCCTCCCGAGGAGCTCGTGGTTGTGCTCAATACCACGAGCGCCACCCTGAGCCTGGTGCCGGTAACGGCCCCGACCCAGATCTCCACGGTGCCGGTCGGGGCGTCCGATGTCATGCCGGTGAACGTGGCCACCCGGGGTGCCACAGCGGTCGTGTCACTCCAAGCCCGCAGCGCCGTCGCCGTGGTGGACCTTCGCGAACAGCAGCTGGTGAACACCATCAAGCTTCAGCCGGGCTCGATTGTGGCCGGGGCGGCTCTGGTAGACGACTCGATCGCCTACGTCGCGAACTCGAACCTGAACACCATCACCCGGGTAGACCTCGCGACCGGAGACACGGCCAGCCTTCCGGTCGGCAACACGCCGCAGCAGCTGGCGTTCACCAGAGGCCGCTTGCTGGTGATGAATGCCAACCTGGATTCCCTGGGAATGCCGGCTGGGGAGAGCTGGATCAGCGTGGTGGATCCGGCAGTAGGCGATCGCGGAGCGCTGATCGATTCCATTCCGTTGATTGGCCCAGGCAACGCTGAGTTCAACGCGGTGGCGTCGGACGGCCTGGTGTATGTGGTCCAGGTGGGTGATCCCACTATGGATGAAGGCCGGCTCTCCGTAGTGGATCCCGTACGTCGGCAGGAGCTGGCGAGCTTTGGGGGATTCGGCTTCGGTCCCGGGGACCTCACGGCCGACGGAGGCGACCGCCTCCTGATCAGCTCGCGGACGGAAGGACTGATGGAGTTCGATACGGCCGAGCGCGCCATTGTCCGGGGAGAAGGGAACGGGATCCCCATCCCGGCAAATACCGGCGTGGCGGTCGATTCGGAGGGGCGAGTGTATGCGCTCGAGTCCGGATGTTCCGAGACCGGGGTGCTTCACATCCTCCGGCCGGATTTCACCGAAATCCGGACCGTGCCGGTGGGGCAGTGCGCCAGCCAGGTGTTGCTCGCCCGAGTTCCTCCTGCCGGGGTAGAGACTACCGACGACACCCCGCTGTAAGCGGCGTACCAATGCCGCTCGCTTCAACCCCCGCCATCGTGCTCTCCGCTCTCAGGTACAGCGAAACCTCGAAGATCGTCCGGCTGGCCACCCGCGATCTCGGGGTGCAGAGCGCCATCGCCAAAGGGGCGCTGCGACCCAAGAGCCGGTTTGGCGCGGCGCTGCAGATCCTGAGTGAGGGACAGGCCCAGCTGCTGACGAAAGAGGGCAGGGAGCTGAACGTGCTCACCGCCTTCGATCTCCGTCAACTGCATGTGGGCCTCGCTGCCGACCTGGAGCGCTATGCGATCGCGTGTGCAATGGCGGAGGTGATGCTCCGATTCGCCCCGCCCGATCCGCACCCCGAAAGCTTCGAGATGTTGCGGGAGGCACTGATGCAGCTGGAAAGCGTTCCCGCCTCCAGCGTGCAGGCGCTCGGCTTTCGACTGCTCTGGCAGCTGGTCTGCGTGCTGGGTTTCGCGCCGTCGGTGGACGCCTGCGTAATCGACGGCACTCCGCTTCCGGACCAGGGACCGCTTCCCTTCAGCACCCGGGACGGGGGCGCCCTGTGCACCGTCTGCGCGGTCCAGCGCGGCGCTACGCAGCTGCCGGAACAGGATCGCGCCGATCTCGTCGCGCTGCTCGCTCCAACCGCCTCGCTTCCGGTGCTGGATCCCCGGCACGAAGCGGCTCACCGCCGGCTGCTGGCCCGGTACATCCAGTACCATTTGGGAGAAGGCGCCGATTTGCCGGCTCTGGAGTTCTGGATGGAGCGGCCCTGGGAGGCGGCATGATTATCGGCACTGCCGGTCACATCGATCACGGCAAGTCCACCCTGGTAACCGCGCTCACCGGCCGTCCGATGGATCGCCTGGCGGAGGAGCGGCGAAGGGAGATCACCATCGAGCTCAACTTCGCGCCGCTGGAGCTCGGCAATGGAAAAGTGGCGGGCATGATCGATGTGCCCGGGCACGAAGACTTCGTTCGCACAATGGTCGCCGGCGCCT
>DATFQK010000401.1:0-2536 GCA_035264345.1 Gemmatimonadales bacterium
TGATAGGGAGAAAGATAGAGCATGTCCTATCCCCCTATCACCACGAGCACAGCGAGTAATCACCCTGCACCCCATCACCCCCGTCCCGGTGGTCCCGCGGCGATCCGCTCGCGCAGGCTGGCCACTGACGCGTTCTGCCAATCGGACTCGATCCACCAGGTGGCGCCTGCCTCCGCGAGTGGCCTCACCTGTTCCCGCGCGGCGTGCGCGTCATCGGCGGGAGTCGTTCCGTCGAGGATGATGTCGAAGGGCTCGCCCTCGCCCTTGTGCTCACGGACGGCGGCGACCATGGCCCGCACGTCGTCAGGAGTGGCGGCGGCCGGTTCTCCATCAGGACCGGCGAGGTACGGCATGATGCCGTCGTAGCGGAGCGCGCGAGCGACGCTTTTGGGCCGAGGCCAGATGGCAACCACCCAGATCGGAATGCGTGGCTGTTGCAGTGACGGCGGGCGGAACGTCATCTCCGCCATCTGGAAGTGCTTCCCCTCGTAGGTGAAGGGCGCTCCGCTCCAGGCACGGGTCAAGATCTCCAGGCTTTCGTCGAGCAGCTCAGCCCGAATGCGGCGGTCGGTCTGCTCGCCCACTCCGCCGAAGCCGGGATCATCGAGCGCGCCGAGGCCCACAGGCAGCACGATCCGTCCGCCGGAGAGATGGTCGAGCGTCATCGTCTCGCGGGCGAGCTTCCAGGGGCGGCGCCGCGCGGGCGGGGTGATGATCGCTCCGAAGCGGACCCGCTCGGTGCGCATGGCGACAGCGGCCAGAGTCACCCAAGGATCGTAGATGGGATCGGCGCCCGGAATAGCCATGCCATCCCAATAGAAGACGCCGTCCCAACCAGCATCGTCCGCTTCCCTGGCCATCGCGGCGATCTCATGGATGTCGCCTGCGGTGAGGATGATTCCGTAGCGCACGCACGAACTCCAGACGGCAAGACGGCAAGACGGCAAGACGGCAAGAACGAGAATACGCCGATGGCCGATAGCCCGTCTACGCTGTTCCTCGGAACGTGTCGCTCCAGCGGAGAAGCCGGCGCTCGCCGCGGGCCAGGAGCCAGTCAGTTCCTTTCCCGAGCAGGGCCAGCAGCATGATACTCAGCAAGATGATGTCGGCCCGGCCACTGTTTTGACCGTCGATGAGCAGGAAACCCAGCCCCCGGGACGCTGCGATCAGCTCGGCCGCCACCAGAAAGAGCCAGGCCTGAGCAAGTCCCATCCGCAACCCGGTGCCAAGCGAGGGAAATGCCGCCGGCAGCAGGATCTCCCGCGTGAGACTCCAGCCGCGAAGCCCATAGGCGCGACCGACCTCGATCAGCTTGCGGTCGATCTGACGAACTCCTGAGACGAGGTTCGTATACACCGGGAAGAACGCCCCGAGCGCGATCAGCGTTAGCTTCGGCGTTTCGCCGATGCCGAGCCAGAGCACGAACAGCGGGACCCAGGCCAGTGACGGAACTGCTCGCAGCGCATTCAATGTCGGGTCGAGCAAACTCTCCACCGGCCGCGAGAACCCGACCGCCAGCCCGAGGATGATGGCAACCGCGGCGCCGACGCCCCAGCCGATGGCGACCCGCTGCACGCTGGCGAGCACGTTAGGGACCAGAAGACCGATATCCTGCAGCTCGCGCCCGGCGGCGATGACGTCGAGCGGCGCCGGAAGCTGGCCGCGGGAATAGATCTCGCGATTCACCGCCAATTGCCACAGAGCCAGGATGAGCAGCGGGACGATGAGCGCCCGCGCCGCGCCGATACCGCTGATTGGCTGGCGGACGCGCGGCGGCGCCAGCTCTTCTCGTGACTCGCCGCTCGCCGCCCGCGCCGCTCCTCGTTCAATTGCCGGATCCATACTCACCACTGGCGGGTCCTTCTTCGCGCGGAGTCCGTTGTCATTGACCTTTGCAACAGGTGACCAGAGGAGCGCGCACACTCCTCTGGTGTCTCTGGACTCAGGCCGCCGGCTCTTCAGCGGCGACCACGCTCGCCGCCGATTCCGGGGCCAACAGCTCGGCGAGCACCGCTTCGACATCGGTCCCCGGCCTCACCTGGTTCTCGGCGACAAAGATGGGGATGACCGCGCGCAGCACTTCGGCGTGCGTCTCTCCGGGCACCGGGTCCATGTCGAGAACAGTCCGCTCGAAGAGCTCGCGCTCCGCGACCTCCACCGAAATCTTGGCCTCCTCAGCCAGGATCTGGGCGGCCTCATCCGGATTCTCCAGAATCCAGGTGCGTGCCCGCTCATAGGCCTCCAGCACGGTGGTGGTCAGGTCAGGGTACTGCGTGATGAACTCCTCGTTTGCGTTCAGGAAACCGTAGGTGTTGAAGTCGATGTTGCGGTAAAGGAGTTTCGAGCCCGCCTCCAGCTCGCTCGCGGCCATGTGCGGGTCAAGTCCAGCCCAGGCGTCGACCTCACCCCGTTCCAGCGCCGTGCGTCCGTCGGCATGCTGCAGGTTGATGATCTCCACATCCGCCCCGGTGAGCCCCGCTTCATTCAGGGAGCGCAGCAAAAAGAAGTAAGGATCGGTGCCTTTGGTGGCCGCGAC
>DATFQK010000402.1:0-3490 GCA_035264345.1 Gemmatimonadales bacterium
CTCGGCACGGTGATGTCCCGCCTCGCCCGCGCTCGCGACCGATTGCAACGAGCACTCTCTTCCGAGCGGAAGGGCGTGCGATGACCCACGAAGAAATGCAGCTACAGGTCGATGCCTATCTGGATGGAGAGCTGGCGTCGCGAGATGCCAGAGAGCTCGAGGCGCATCTCCAGAGATGCGGGGAATGCTCCGCCCTGCGCGACGCCCGGGCGGCGTTGAGCACCGCAATCCGGAGAGAGACTCCGCCCCTGCACGCACCCCAGGAGCTGAAGAGCCGCATACGTCAGGCGGTGACGGCTGCCGGTGGAGCTCAGACCGTCCGGCCGAGACCGGTGCCCCCTGCCTGGCGCTGGGTCGGTCTGGCGGCTTGCCTTGCCCTCGCCGCCCTGGGCGGGTGGCGGGTCGGCCTGCGCCGTGCGGCGGACACCACGCTCACCGATCAGCTCCTCGCGAGCCACGTCAGATCTCTCATGCCGGGTCATCTTACCGACGTAGTCTCGTCCGACCAGCACACCGTCAAACCCTGGTTCAATGGCAAGCTGGACTTCTCCCCGCCAGTCCACGATCTCGCCGCGCAGGGGTATCCGCTGGTCGGGGGGCGCATGGATTATGTCGCTGGCCGTCCCGTGGCCGCGCTGGTCTATCAGCGGCGGCAGCACGTGATCAACGTCTTCCTGTGGCCTGCAAGGCAGGAGGCAGCAGGAGAACGCACACCGGTCACCCGGCAGGGGTACCATCTGCTGGGCTGGACCGGCGGCGGCTACGAGTGCTGGGTGGTATCGGATCTCGGCACCGCCGCACTCACCGAGTTTGCCGGGCTCCTGGGACAACAGGAGGGGGCCGGACCGTGGAAGCCCTAGAAGACCACCTGAGCCTGGGCCAGGGCCATACTCCGTTGGACTCCCGGCTCACCCACTGTCCTCATGACATACTCCAGCGTAAACCGCGTGGCCTTTCCCCAGGGAAACAGATTCAGGCCTCCGGTCCAGGCCCGATTCTTGAGCGCGCCGTTCGGCGCCACGCCTTTGCGGTCGAACCACTCATACTTGAGCACCGGCTGCACCCAGGGACGCGGCTGTGCAGCGGCCAGAGCATACCAGCCCTTGTCGTCCCCAGTACCGAGCCCGTCCCGGTGCTGACCGATGTACTCGCCCCGAAGGATGATCCACTCTGACTCCACGTTCGCGTCCACCCCATAGCGAGTGCTGTCTGCGAAAAAGCGTGCCGCGTTGACCCCTAGCAACAGAGAGGGCTCCAGCCGAAACGCCGCCCGCGCGACACCGAGAGCTGAAGAGTCGGTATTCGCCGTGATATTCTGGCCCTCGCCGTTGAAAACGCCGGCCGATATCGTCGTGCGGGCGCCAAGGGCGTAGTCGGCCATCAGGCCGATGTCGCGTTTCGGCGCCAGTGAGTCCACGACCGTCGACCGGTCGGCGGTTTCGACTAGGGAGAGCGAGGTGATGAACTCGCGGGTGAATGGGGTCTTGAACTGTCCCAGCTGGACGCCCAGCTCCTTGCGGGCCCAGCGCACGTAGGCGTCTTGCAGGGCAACGCTCGCTCTGCCCGTGCCCACGCTCCCGGTACGGAACTCGCCTTGAATTCGCCAGCTAATGCCGCCGATGACCGAGCCGGACACCGCGAGACGAGCGCGATTGATGGAGGCGGTGAGACCCACGTCTTTCTGGTAGGTCTCCCGGCCCTGGATGTAGCCGCTGAGCTTCACTGGAGCAGGTGAGGAGTTGGAGGAGCTCTGGGCGACCACGCGGGAGACCAAGAGCAGACCTACCGGGAGGAGGAGCGCGCGTCGGACAAGCATGGGCCCGCTCAGCCTCGCTCTGCCGCCCGCACTGCCGCCGCACGCCGTCTCCAGCACCCGCCGCTGATGGGGGGCCCGCCGGCTCTCCCCCGCCTCCTCCTCCCCGCTTCCCGCTTCCGTCACACCTCCGCCGGAATCGGGATCTCGTTCTTGTGCACCGCCAGCCACTCCTCGAACGTCTGCAGTTCCGGATTGAGCGACCTGGAGAACTCCAGGTTTCGCGCCCCCACGAAGTAATCGTTGAAGTCGCGCTTGAACTGGAACATGTTGCCCAGGTCCTCGGCGCCGGGAAAGCCGAAGCTCCGGTACACCTCGGGGGGGACGTTGTTGTAGCGCACCTCCTGGCCCAGCGCCTGAGTCAGCTGCCGCGCCATCTGGGCACCAGTAAGGTGCTCGCCGGCGATGCCCACAGTCCGGTTGATGAATTCCCGCCCCCCTTTGAAGATCCCGTAGGCGCACTTACCGATGTCCTCGACCGCGATACTGGACAGCGGCTTGTCCTCCAATGGAAAGGTGACGGCGAGAACACCGTCGGGGCCGCGCTGGGGACCTGCGCCGAAATAGATCAGGTTGTCCCAGTAGAACGAGGTGAGGAGGAACGTGGTCGGCACGGCCAGCTCCCGGAAGATCCCGTCGGCCTCGCCCTTGGCGTCGAAGTGCGGCACCTTGTACTTGCCCATCAGCGTCGGCATCCGGTCATCCTCGAGCGGAACCCACTTGCGAGTATCCTCCAGAGTGGACCAGATCACGTGCTGCAGCCCGGCATCCTTGGCGGCCTGGGCCTGGTTCCTGGCCTGGGTAAGCTCCCGCTCAGGCGAGAAGTGCTCCCAGAAGTTGGTGAGACAGAAAGCGCCGTAAGCGCCGGTAAAGGCGCGGCGAATGCTGGCCGGATCGTCCACGTCGGCGGCGACAACCTCGGCACCGGCGTTCTTGAGAGCCTGGGCCTTCTCCGAGTCCGGCTTCCGGGTGATGGCGCGGACACTGAATCCGCCGTTCCGGTCAGCCAGTATCGCGCGAGCCAGTCCCCCTCCCTGCGCACCGGTGGCGCCGACAACGGCAATGATCTTCTTCTCGGGCATGATGATTCTCCAGAATGAGTGACCTGAACCAGGCGAGAAAATATCGCTAAAACGCGGAACCCACAAAGCAGGCGGGGCAGCGGGGCAGGGGGGCAGGAAATACCCTCATTCCCTACAGCATTAGGGAGTCGCTTTCGCTCGACCTCCCAGCGCGGTAAAGCCGAGACCCACGCTCCACAGCCCTTCGGTTTCGTTGTCTATCAGGTAATAGTGACGGATGACGTCCAATCGTACTCCCGACCTCTTGCCGGTCTGCACGATCATCCCGCCACCAAAATGGTAGCCCGGCTGGAAGGCAAAACCCCCGCCGAGCCCGGTGAGGGCGCTGACGCCGGCCTTCAACAGTCCGCTGAACCCTGAGCCCGGGATGTTGAGTGCAGCTCCCAGATCCGGCGCCAGATAGAGGGATCCGGCTGAGAGCGCATCCGGAAAGAGGGACACTCCGATCTCGGTCCCCACTTGCCGGGCTCTGAGTCTGGAATAGCGAAACGATACCGCGGTGATACCCGCGTCTTCGTAGATGAACCGATCCACTGACGCCCCCGCCGCGGGACCATCCGGCAGCGTGCCCGTCTGGGCCGCGAGCGAATCGGAT
>DATFQK010000403.1:0-3627 GCA_035264345.1 Gemmatimonadales bacterium
GCCCTCTTCATGATGCCGTTCTACTACGGATCACGGGCTCGCAGCGTCCCGGAGTACCTGCGGCTTCGCTTCGATGAGAAAACGCGGGCCTTTAATGCGGGCTCCTTCGCAATAATGACGGTGTTTTCCTCGGGCGTCTCCATGTACGCCATGGGGAAGCTGTTCAACTTGCTGCTCGGCTGGGACATGGACGCGAGCATGCTGGCCGCGGCCGGCGTGGTCCTGGCGTATACCACTCTCGGCGGACTCACCAGCGCCATCTACAACGAGGTGCTTCAATTCTGCCTGATTGTAGCCGGGCTGCTCCCGCTGGTCTTCCTGGGCCTTCGGGACGTCGGCGGGTGGGACGGGCTCACTGCCAAGCTGGGCCATGCCGCGACGGCTCAGGGCTACCCGCCCGGCGCTTACACCGAGGCCTGGAGGCATCTGGGAGACCCCTCACAGAACCCGGTCGGCGTGGAGTGGCTCGGCCTGGTCATGGGCCTGGGATTTGTTCTCTCCTTCGGCTACTGGTGCACCGACTTCCTGGTGGTCCAGCGTGCCATGGCCGCGGACTCGACCACTGCTGCGCGGCGAACCCCGTTGATCGCCGCAATTCCTAAGATGGTGTTTCCGGCCCTGGTAATTCTGCCGGGCATGATTGCCTTTGCCCTTACCGCGTCAGGCGGCGCGTTGATTCCGCCCAAGCTCACCGGGACACTCCAGCCGCTGCTCGATGCCCACGGACGCCAGGTGCTCGATTACGACCTGGCAACCCCGTCCATGTTGCTGCACTACTTTCCCAACGGGATGCTGGGGCTCGGCCTGACGGCGCTGCTCGCGTCGTTCATGTCCGGGATGGCCGGCAACGTGACCGCATTCAATACCGTGTGGACCTACGACATCTATCAGAGCTACATCCGGCGCGGGGCTTCGGATGCACACTATCTCTGGGTCGGCCGGGCAGCGACCGTTGGTGGCGTGCTGCTCTCCATCGGCGCCGCCTTCGTAGCGCGGTCGTTCAACAACATCATGGACGTCCTGCAACTGGTCTTCGCTTTCGTCAACGCGCCGCTGTTCGCGACCTTTGCGCTGGGAATGTTCTGGCGACGTACCACAGGACATGGCGCATTCGTGGGACTGGTGTCCGGCACGTTGGCCGCGGCCATTCACCACGGACTCACGCTGCCGGCGGGGGCGGTTCCCGGAGTAAAGGGCGGGTACTTCGGCGTGCTCCATGTCTTTCCCAGTGAGCTGGCGCAGACGTTCTGGACCGCGATCGCTGCGTTTACCACCTGTGCCCTGGTGACGACTTTGGTCACTCTGGTGACGCGCCCCCGACCAGATGCCGAGCTCCGGGGCCTGGTATACTCCTTGACGCCGCGAGCAGGCAGTACCGACGCACAGCTGACCTGGTATCACCGGCCCGCGGTGCTGGCCGCGTTTGTCCTCGTTGCCACTCTGGTGCTCAACCTGATTTTCTGGTGAGAGCGTCGGACGTGAATACATCGGAGGAGAAAGTGTATGCCGGTTGACGTGCGATTGCCCATAAGTGGTCTTTTTGTCGCGGTAGGTCTTCTGCTGCTGGGCTATGGAGCGGGTGTCGAGGGGCTGGGAACCAGCGCGGGAGAGCTGAATGTGATCTGGGGTGGGGTCATGCTGCTCTTCGGCGTCTTAATCGGCTACTACGGCATGCGGACGGAGCGCCGCTCCCGGTCGATAGCGGAACGCAATGCGACGCATCCCGTTGCCGAATAGGCTCGTGATAGCCCGTTCACGCCTGCCTCGCTGCCTCGCTGCCCTGCTGCCCCGCTGCCCCGCTGCCTACCTGCAGTACTCGTCCAGCTGATCGAACCCCACCAAAACGTCGCGCGGTTTGCTGCCGTCGGGCGGGCCCAGGATGCCGGCATAGTGTAGCTGGTCGATGACCCGCGCAGCGCGGCCATACCCGATTCTGAGACGCCGCTGCAGTAGCGAGGTGGATCCTCCCTGGTTCTGAATACAGGCTTCGGCAGCTTCTCGAAACAGCGGATCCCGATCCCCTTCCTGTGCCTCCGAGCCTGACTCCCCCTCGCCCTCCTGAGCCCGGACCAGCTCGAGGATGTCGGCTTCCTGCGCTTCGGCCGCCTCATGCGCCGCCCGGCGTGCGGCCCGCCGGGCGACATACCAGTCCATCACTCGCTCCGATTCGTCGGTGCTGATATAGGCGCCCTGGAGCCGCATTGGCTCACTCTTGCCGGGAGGCAGGAACAGCATATCACCGTTACCCAGGAGCGCTTCCGCGCCGTTCTGATCCAGAATGGTGCGGCTATCGACTTTGGACGCTACCCGGAACGCGATCCGGCTGGGGAAGTTGGCCTTGATCAGGCCGGTGATCACGTTCACCGACGGACGCTGGGTGGCCAGGATCAGGTGTATGCCGATAGCCCTGGCCTTCTGAGCCAGAATGGCCAGCGGAGTTTCCACCTCACCTTGCACTGTCATCATGAGATCGGCCAGCTCATCGATGATCATGACGATGAACGGCAGCTCCCCATCGCGATACGTCTCGTCTACCGGCTCTTCCGGGGGGGTGTCCGGCGCCTCAGCGTTGACGGTGGTCAGCGTGGGCTTGGGCCGAGGCGGGTTCCTGAGCGGCTTGCCTTCTTCCACCTTCCGGTTGAAGTCGGCGATGTTGCGGGCCCCATTGGCCTGCAGCAACTCGTAGCGACGCTGCATCTCGAACACCGCCCACTTGAGCACGGATGCAGCGTCGTGATTGTTCGTGACCACCTTATGGCGGAGATGGGGGAGCGCATTGTACATCGACAGCTCCACCATCTTGGGATCGATCATCAGAAATCGCAGGTGCTTCTGGGTGTAGCGGTAGATCAGACTGGTGATGATGGTATTGATGGTGACCGACTTGCCGGTGCCCGTGGCGCCGGCTATCAGCAGATGCGGCATCTTGGTCAGGTCGGCGATGACCGGTTTTCCCTCCAGATCGTGCCCCAGCGCTATGGGAAGAACGGCTCGCCGATCCGCCCAATCGGACGACTCGAACAGCTCTCGCAAGGTGACGATGCGTGCGGTGGGATTGGGGATCTCGACTCCGACTGCGCCCTTCCCGGGAATAGGAGCGACCCTGACCGAGGGAACCCTCATCGCGATCGCCAGGTCGTCGGCCAGGGAGCCGATCCGCCCGGCTTTGACCCCCGGTGCAGGGACCACCTCGAACTGGGTGACCACCGGACCGGTGGTACGGGGACCGGGCCGGCCCTCCACCTTGAATGTCCGCAGGGTCTCGATCAGGGAATTCCCCAGCCGGTCCAGCTGGGCCTCTCCGGCGTCCACGTCCTGGTCTGAGGGCGGAGTGAGCAGATCCACCGGCGGTAAATCCGACTCCTCGTCGACCACCGCCAGCGCGTCGGCCGAGTTCTTTTTCGCCTTCTTTTCTTTTCGTTGCCGAGAGTCAGAAGGGCGGAGAAAGGATAGGACTGAGGCGGGCTCTGCCGGAGGTTCGGCCGGCTCCGGCTCGACGGCTTTCCGCTTCCGCCGCTCGGATCTGACGCTGTGCTCGTCAGGCGTATTTGCTGCCCCGCTGCCCCGCTGCCCCGCCTCCCCCCCTCTTTCCAGCCGTTGCAGCGGATGCCAGGCGAATGTGGCGAG
>DATFQK010000404.1:0-5230 GCA_035264345.1 Gemmatimonadales bacterium
AGCAGTGCTCCCACGGCAAAGAACAGGATGACGGAGAGAATCGCATTGCGGCTCGAGCCGGTAGCGGCAATGGTGCCGGCAAAGATGAGCGGTCCAAAGATCCCGGCAAACTTTTCGAAGACGCTGAAAAAACCGAAGAACTCTCCGGACTTGTGGTGCGGAATCATGCTGGCAAACAGCGAGCGGCTCAGCGCCTGAGTGCCACCCTGAACCGTGCCTACCAGTGCGGCCAGGATGTAGAAGTGGGTTGCCGTCTTCATGAAGTAGCCCAGCACGCTGATGGCGGTATAGGTGAGCAGCCCCAGAAACAGCGCCTGCTTGGCGCCAATCCGGCCGGCCAGCATGCCGAACAGGAAGGAGCAGGGGATCCCCACGAACTGCACCAGGAGAATGGCTCCGATCAGCGCGTTCTGGCCGATGCCGAGCTCGGTGCCGTAGGCGGTCGCCATTTTGATGATGGTCTGGATCCCGTCGTTGTAGATCAGGAAAGCCAACAGCATGAGAAAGGCCTGCCGGTAACTGCGGAGCTCGCGAAAGGTTTCGCCCAGGCGGACGAATGTCATCCTGAACGGATTCTCTCCCCGGTGCTCGTCCGGCTCAAGTGACGCCGGCGGCTCGGGAACCCGGCGAAAGAGCGGGAGGGAAAAGACCAGCCACCAGAGCGCCACCGAGAGAAAGGCCAGTCGGATCGGCAGCGTCGCCTGTGCAGGGCTGAGTCCTGGTCCTGACGGAAGGCCAAACCAGTCCGGCCGCTGGATCCAGGCCAGATTGAAGGCGAGCAGCACTCCACCCCCTAAGTAGCCGAGCGCGTATCCGGCAGTCGACACGCGGTCGATCTCACCTGCCCGGGCGACGTGAGGGAGCAGCGCTTCGTAGAAGACGAAGCTACCCGCCACGCCGATCAGCGAGATCACAAACAGGATCGAAGCGAGGTTGAGGTCTCCCCGGCCGATGAAGAACATCCCCAGGACAGCTACTAAGCCGATCCACATGAAGAGGGCCAGCAAACGCTTCTTGGTTCCTCGATAGTCCGAGATCGCCCCGAGGATAGGCGACAGCACCGCGATGATCACCAGCGCGACGGTGTTCACCGTGGCCAGCCGCTGGGTGGCGCCGCTTTCGGCCAGTCCGGCACCGGCCACTTTGACGAAATAGATGGGGAATACCGCCACCATGATGGTGGTCTGCATGGATGAGGCGGCCCAGTCGTACATGGCCCAGGCCCGGAGCTCGGGGCGGTCCAGTCCAAGGCGGGAGAGGAGGGATCCGAACGGCATGGCCGGGAAGGTAGGGTCCGCAGGTACGCCCGGTAAGGCCGCGCAACCTTTTGACCCTCGGTGCAGTCAAACTGCACCATGAACTTCGCCCTCTCCAGCGCGGCCTCAGCCTGCGCCTTTGCCATCCTCCTGGGCCCCACCTGGATCAGTCCGCAGGAGCCTCCTCTGCGGGACCCGCTCACGCCCGCTCAGGTGGCAGCCTGGCGGGAAGATCTGGCCTATATGGCCCGGGAGGTGGCCCGCCGGCACCGAAATCTGTATCACACGGTATCGCGGGAGCGCTTCGACAGCGCGGTTGCGGCCCTCCATCGCCGAATCCCTCAACTCGAACGCCATCAGGTCATCGTGGAGCTGGCTCGAATAGCGGCCCTGGTTGGAGACGGTCACACCAACATTGCGCCGACCAGAGACTCCGCGATCGGATTTCGCACCCTGCCAGTCAAGCTCTACTTCTTCAAGGATGGACTTTTCGTCCGAGCCGCAGACCGGCAGCACGCCGACCTGGCCGGCGCTAAAGTGATTCGGATTGGACAGACGACGCCGGAGGAGGCCTATCGGCGTGCTCGCGATCTGATCGGGCAGGACAACGAGATGGATGCCCGCTTCTTCGCCCCGTTTCTACTGGCCATGCCGGAGGTCCTGCATGCCCTCCGTCTCAGTACGGACCGGGACAGCGCCGAATTCGTTATCGAACGCGCAGGGCGGCGATCCACGGTGCGGTTGGGACCGCAAGGGCCGGTTTCGCTGATGCCGCCCGATACCGACGTGAGCTGGTGGCCCGACAGTGGATGGGTGGACATGCGCTCGCTGGGGAAACCGACTCCGCTCTGGCTTCGCCGCAATCCCCATGACGAGTACTGGCTCGAGTATCTCCCGGACAGCCATCTGGTGTACCTCCAGTTCAACAAGGTGGCTGATAAGGTGGATGAAAGCCTCGAGGAATTTTCCCGGCGCTTGCTGGCGCTGCTGGACACGGCGGACGTGCGCTGGGTGGCGCTGGATGTCCGGCTCAACCGCGGCGGCAACGGCAGCCTCAACCGTCCGCTGGTGCTGAGTCTGATCAAGGCGCGGAAACTCGACCGGCCGGGATCGCTCTTCGTCCTGATCGGGCGCAGCACTTTTTCAGCGGCCCAGTTCCTGGTAAACGAGCTGGAACACTATACCAGCGCCGTGTTCGTGGGGGAGCCATCGGGAGGGAAGGCGAACTCCTACGGCGATTCGCGTAAGATCACCCTACCCCACAGCGGCATTACCGTCCGGGTCTCCACCCTGTGGTGGCAGGTCGATGAACGGGATGCGCGACAGTGGAAGGGGCCCGACATCGCAGCCGAGCTCACCTCGATGGACTACCGGAACAATGTGGACCCGGCGCTCGAGACGGTCCTGGCCTACCGTCCCGGGCCATCGGTCGCCGATCGAATGGCTGCTGCATTGGATTCCGGCAACGTGTCGGAAGCATTACGCCGGTACCGCGCCTATCGAGCCGACCCGAAGTACCGGTACGTGGAGACCGAGGAGCAGCTCAACTCCCTGGGTTATCAGCAGCTCCACCGGAAGCGCCTGGAGCAGGCGATCTCGATTTTCGAGCTCAATGCGGCCGAGCATCCCAGGTCGGCCAACGTCTGGGATTCTCTGGCTGAAGCCTGCCTCTTGGCTGGCCGGCGGGAAGCAGCCATTCAGCACTACCGGAAGTCACTCCAGCTCGATCCGCGCAACGAGAATGCCCGCTCGGTTCTGGCTGAGCTGCACCCCTGAGATTGGAGCGGGTCAGGCCGCGAGCCTGGCCTGCCTGGCGGTGTGGCGCAGGGAAACCACCACGGCGGCGGCAAGCGTAGTGACGATCACGCCAAGGGAAAGGGCGGTGGGTATGTGCAGCCATCCACTCAGCGTCATCTTGAGGCCGACGAAGACGAGAATGAACGCCACCCCGGTCTTGAGATAGACAAACCGGTCCAGCATGCCGGCCAGCACGAAGAACAGCGCCCGCAGCCCGAGGATGGCGAAGATGTTGGAGCTGTAAACCAGGAATGGATCCCTGGTCACGGCGAAGATGGCCGGAATGCTGTCGATGGCAAACACGAGATCGGACCATTCCACCACAAGGAGCACGAGAAGCAAAGGGGTGGCCAGCAGCTTCCCCCGGCTGGTCCGGGTGAAGAACCTGGAGCCATCGTAGTAGTCGCAGACCGGCAGGAACCGCCGGGCCAACCGCACCACGGGATTCCGCTCCAGATCCACCATCTCTTCCTTCTGCCGGAACATCCGGATCCCGGTCAGGATCAGCAGTCCCCCGAAGACGTAGATGATCCAATTGAATCGCTGCAGCAGCAGAGCGCCGAGCCCGATCATGAGCAGCCGCATCACGATCGCGCCCAGAATCCCCCACTTGAGGACCTTGGGCTGGGCATCGGCGCGCACGCCGAAGTAGGAGAAGATGAGGAGGAAGACGAAGAGGTTATCGACGCTGAGCGACAGCTCGATCAGGTACCCCGTGTAGTACTCCAGGGCGTGCTGGGTGCCCTCCTGCCACAGGACGAAGAGACCGAAGAGGAGAGCCAGTACGACCAGCCCTCCGCTCCAGGTCAGGGCCTCCCGGAGCGTCAGAACATGCGCCCGGCGGTTGAGTATCCCGAGGTCGAGCACCAGCAGCGCAGCGACCAGCCCGGTGAAGCCGAGCCAAACCGCGACGCTGTGTTGGCCCACTAGCGGGTCACGCCCATAGCTTCGAGCCGCTCCACCCGCTCAGCGGTTGGCGGGTGCGTGCTGAACAGCTTGGCCAGCCCTCCGCCCTGGAGCGCCAGCGGATTGACTTGCGCCAACGGTGCCGCAGCAGGCGCCACCTGCATTGGAATCCGGTGGGCGAGCGAGTCGAGCCGCACCAGCGCGTGCGCCAGCGGCTCGGGCCGGCCCAGAATCAAGGCTCCCACCCGGTCAGCCTCGAACTCCCGCTGGCGCGATACGGCAAACTGAATCAACATCGCCCCGATCGGAGCCAGCAGCAGCAAGGCGAGCTGGGCGAACGGGTGTCCGCCATCGTCGTCCCGCCCACCGCCGAACATGAGCAGATAGGGAAGGTTGCTGAGCGCGCCGGCAATGCCCGCCGCCACGGTGGAGATCAGCATGTCCCGATTCTTGATATGCGCCAGCTCGTGGGCAATGACGCCCTCGAGCTCCTCCTGCGGCACATATTTGAGGATGCCCGTGGTCACGGCCAGCACCGCATGATTGGGGCTGCGGCCGGTAGCGAAAGCATTGGGCTGTTCGTGGGGCGCTACAGCCACCCTGGGCATCGGAAGCCCGGCCCGCTGCCTCAGCCGATCCACCATGGCGTAAAGCTCCGGCGCCTGCTGCGCGTCTACCACCTGCGCACCGTACATCCGGAGCACCAGCCGGTCGGAGAAGAAGTACATCCCGAAGTTGAAGAGACTGCCGATGACCAGTGCGGCCAGCAACCCGCTGGATCCGCCGATGAGCTGGCCGGCCAGCAGGAAGAGGCCGAGCAACCCGGCCATGAGCACGAAGGTCTTGAGGTTGTTCATACGTCCCCCTGGTGGGGTCTAAAAAAAGAGCGAGACCCCGTCCGCTCCGCTTTCGCGTGGACGAAGGTCTCGCTCTAAGGCTTCCTGCCGCCTTCCGAATGAACCGTGCTCGCACCGGGCGAACAGTCCTGACGATTCATCCGTCCGCCGTAAGGCGGATAAGCTACTCCCCTTCTTCAGTGACGAAAATTACCGACTTGCGGGAGGATCGTCAACAATGTGGTGGGAGGAATGGAGGGTGATCAGACTGACCGAGGAGGAGTTATGGCGGATGCAGGCCGAGGAATGGGTACTCAACGGGAAGGACGGCAGCAGAGAACCGGGCAGGCAAAACAGCCGGGGGCTTCGGCCAAAGGTGGAAAAAAGGCTTCAAAGAAGAAAGCGGCAAACCAGGCAGTACATCGGCTGGGGAAG
>DATFQK010000405.1:0-2425 GCA_035264345.1 Gemmatimonadales bacterium
ATCGAGCGCGCCGGCATCTCCCGCCCCGAGGTGGCGAGGGTCCTTTATAGGATTTACATGCAGCAGATCTTCGTGCACCACTTCGTGCACGCCGATCCCCACCCCGGCAACCTGTTCGTCAAGCCGCTTCCGCTACCCGGAGAGGGGTCGATCGGTCCAGGCGATCCCGTGCCGCCGGCTCCGCGAGGAACCACTGACCGCCCGTTCCAGATCGTGTTCGTGGACTTCGGGATGGTGGCGGCGATCCCCGATCACTTGCAGGGGGCGCTGCGGGAGTACGCCATCGGCCTGGGCACCCGGGACGCATCGCGGCTGGTGCAGTCCTACGTCAGCGCCGGGGTGCTCCTGCCCGGCGCCGACCTCGTGCGGCTGGAGGAGATCCACGAAGAGCTGTTCCGGCGCTTCTGGGGGGTGAGTATCGGCAGCCTGCGCGACGTGGCGTTCTCCGAGGCGGGCTACTTCTTCCGGGAGTATCGGGACCTCCTCTACGAGATCCCCTTCCAGGTGCAGGTGGACCTGCTCTTCGCGTCGCGCGCGGTGGGCCTGCTGGCCGGGATGACCACGCAGCTCGACCCGGAGTTCGATCCCTGGGCCGAGACCGTGCCCTTCGCCGAGCGCCTCGCCCGCGAGGAGCTGCGCCTCGGCTGGAGGGAGCTCCTGCAAGCCGGCACGATCCAGTTGCAGGCGCTGCTCGGGCTGCCGAGCCGGTTCGGCTCCCTGATCTCGCGCATCGAGCGCGGCACCCTGACGGTGCAGTCGACCCTGGCGCCCGAGGCGCGCAAGACGATCCAGCGCCTGGACCGCTCCATCCGGCGCGCCTCCTGGATGATCGTCTCCGCCGCGCTCCTGATCTCGGGCGTCATGCTGCGGATCGACCGCCCCGAAGAGCCCGCGGGGCGCTGGCTGCTGGCGCTCTCCGCCCTGACATTCCTGTGGGGCGTGCTCGCCCGCAGGTAGAACTGGCATCTATTCTGCAAAAGAACCCGCGCTGAGGGTGCGACGCGTGGGCCGGTATCGGGCGGGCGAGTGAAAGCACCAGCACGACACGTTGCACCCTCCACTTTCCAAATCTCATGGGCCAGCCGACGAAGATCGCCAGACCCGCCACGCGGGCCGTCGCTTCTCTGTGCCTGCTGTTCTTCGTGTCCTGCGGCACCGAGACCCAGCCCCGGCTGACCGACGCCGGTCCGCGCCCCGCGAAGATCCCCTCGCGCAGCACCGAGCGCCTGGGCGCGAGCGGCGCCCTGCTGGTCGCCACGGGCCGGCAGTCCTTCGAAGGGGCGCTGCCGGTGCGCTGCGCCGTCCACAACGGGGCCGGGTTGCAAGTCAATCTGCGCACGGGGGATCCGGACCTGCCGGCTGTGGCCGTGCGGATCGACGAGCTTCATGGCGGCGGTCCCTACCGGGGGCGGCTGTTCGTGACGGGGCGGAGCCGTACCGGCGCGCTCGCCAGCTCGACCGGCCAGGTCTCCGTGGAGTTGGAGGACGGACCCGCGGACGGGCCGGTTCTCCTCAAAGGCTCATTCGACGACACTTATGAAGGAGCGGCGGGCAAAGGCTCCGTCGAGGGAAGATTTCAGGGTTGTTCGCTCTCCGCGCTTTCCCGTTGACGGCTGAAGCGGTCCGGCGTACCCTACTCCGGGCTGGGCTTACACTTTCGCTGCACAAAAGATCCCGCTTTTGCCGACTTCCGGCACCTTGTATTTGGTAGAGCACTTTGTAACTGTGAGCGCCGGCGCCATGAGGGCTCCGGACTTCTCCCCTGGATTACGGAGGACTGCATGCTTCGCAACATGATTCGTCGCAGTGGGATGGTGGCTCTGGTGCTGGCGCTCGCACTGGCCGGTACTGCGCCAGTGGCTGCCCTGGACTTCGGCGGACGGAATCTTGACGGGTGGAACACGGTTTTGAACTGGTTGAGCGATGTGTTTGGATGGGGCGACGAGGCGGCCGGGAACTCCGGCGGGCCTACGGCAGTCTATGAGAATGAAGGCGCCGGACTCGAGCCCAACGGCAATCCGACCATCAATGGGCCTTGCACGACCTGTGGTGACGAGGGCGCTGGACTCGAACCGAACGGCTCGCGCTGAAACATTGGGGACTGGATTTCCGTAAACGTCTGTGAAAGAATCGCGACGCGTTCAAAAATGCGTAGACATCGGAGGGATCGATGAGCGATCGTCACCCGACCCATGAGATGTTGGAGAGCTTCTCGAACGGCAGCCTCTCGTCTCATGCGGCCCGAGCGGTAGTTACCCACCTGGTTGGTGGGTGTTCCCAGTGCCGGGAGAGCATGGCACTGATGACGGGGCCGTTGTTCACTCCCCTTCCCGAGGAGGTCGAGATCTCCGCCGAGCTGGATGCGGCGTATGACTCGGCCATCTCTGCCGCCTACGCGACTGCCCTGGCCAAGACGGGCGGCGTG
>DATFQK010000406.1:0-4540 GCA_035264345.1 Gemmatimonadales bacterium
TCGAGCCGCCGGCCCTGGCGCACGTTCCTGCGGCCATCTTCACGGACCAGGTTCAGGGCGACGGCGAAGAGCCACGGCCGAGGGTTGTTGGGTGGTGCGGCCACCGCGCGGGCAAAGGTTTCCTGGGCCAGATCCTCGGCGCGGTCCCGGTCTCCCGTTCGGCGGTACAGCATCCGGACGAGCGAGCCATAGTATTGCTCGAAGAGCTGGGTGAGATCGGCCGTCATGTACCTCTTCAGTAAAGCCGGCAATACTGTTTCCGGGCACCTCCGCTCCGCGCCGAAACGGATCCCGAAGGTTCAGGATGCTCCAGTCACGGCAACAGTCGTACCATCAATAATATGCCCCCACCCGGGCTGGGGCAGCGGTGACGCTGATCCTGCCGTGGGCCCGATTCTGGGCGCGACAGCAGCTGACTTCGGGTCTAACCACATGTTGGATCGGGAGAAACGACAAATCTACGCTGGAGCCCATCCCGCTCCGGGCTCAAGGACGGGAGATGCGCTTCAGCGGCGAAGTTGCACGGGGACCGGCTAATTGAGTCCGACGGTGACCAGAACGCGGCGAAGGACCCCGATGAGGTCTTCCGCAAAGAAGGGCTTCTGCAGGAATGCGGTGACGCCGGGGTCGGCATCGCTGAACTGCGCCGCGACGGATTCCTCGGTGTACCCGCTCATCATGATGACGGGCAGGTCGGGCCAGCTTTCCCGTAGCTGACGCAGGGCCTCCTGACCTCCCATTCTGGGCATGGAAAGGTCCAAAAGGATCGCCATTATCTCGCTGCCCCTGCTCTCCATGAGGTCGAGGGCATCCCGTCCGTCACCCGCCGGGACGGTTTGGAAGCCGAAATCTTGAAGGATGCGCTCGGCCACTTCCCGTACCTCCGCCTCGTCTTCGACCACGAGGATCGTTCCCTCGCCCCGCCACTCGCTCCGTGCTGCGGAAGGCTTCTCCTGTTTCGTCACCTTCCCGGCTACGGACGGTAAGAGGACCTGAAAACTGGTGCCTCGCTCCGGCTCGGTCCGGATACGAATCAGTCCCTGGTGGCTCCGAACGATGCCCATCACCGCCGCCAGACCGAGCCCCCGGCCGGAGAACTTGGTGGAGAAGAAAGGGTCAAAGATGCGGCGTAGCGTATCCGGCGTCATTCCGGCGCCGGTATCGTGGACCTCGAGGTAGACCATCTCTTCGCTCCGGGCGGCTGCCGGCTCGACCTCGCCGACCGGCGTACCGAAAGCGGGATCGTCGAGCTGGCTTCGATCGAGTACGCCGGTTCGAAGCGTGATGGTGCCGCCGGCGTTCTGGAGCGCGTCAGAGGCGTTGGTGATCAGGTTCATCACGATCTGCCGGATCTGGGTGGCGTCGGCCTTAACCGGGGGAAGACCGGTTTCCAGTTCCCAGACGAGAGTTGCCTGCTTGCTGATGGCGGTGCGCAGCAGCGTCGCCATTTCACGCACTTCATTGGAGAGGTCCAGGTTGCGAACGACGAACGCACCCTTACCCGAGTAGGCGAGCATCTGTCGGGTGAGGTCGGCGGCGCGGATGGTGGCCCGAATCACTTCTTCCAGCGGCTCGCGAGCGGGCGAGCGCCCAGCAAGGCGGCTGAGGGCGATGTCTGCATTGCCCAGAATGACGTGGAGCAGATTATTGAAATCGTGGGCAATGCCTCCGGCCAGCACACCGATGCTCTCCAGCTTCTGTACGTGTCGGGACTGGGCCTCGCTGGCTTTGGCGGCGCGCCGGGCGCTCTGTTCCCGTCGGAGGAGCTCCTCGGACAACTCTTGCGCTGCCTGGAGAGCGCCGGTGCGCTCGGCCACGCGGGACTCCAGCTCGGTGTTGAGGGACCGGATCTGCCGGGCCATCCGCTCCTGCTCGGTGACGTCCCGGACGATCCAGCGGAATCCGGCCGGATTTCGCCGCTCGTCGTCGATGATCGAGTAGGTCAACTCCACGTGCAGGCTGGTTCCTCCCCGGGCCCTGACTCTGAAGGGCAGCGGACGGCTGATGCCGCCGCGGTCGCGGCTGCTCAGCAAGGATCGGAAGCGGACCCGATCATCGGTGGTGATATAGGCGGCGAGAGCTTTCCCGATCAGGAACTCCCGCGCGATACCCAAGAGCCTTGATGCCGAGAGGTTCGCTTCGTCGATGATGCCGGCCAGGTTGGTGACCAGGTAAGCGTCCGGCGCCAAGTCAAAGAGCTCATGATACCGTAGTCGCTCGGCCTCCACCTCCAAGTGGGCGGTAACCAGCTCTTCGTTCTGGGCCCGGAGCTCCTCGTCAGCTACTCGCAGCTCCTCCACCGCTGAGCGCAGCTCCTCAGCCGCTCGCTCGGAGTCCACATCTTCGTGTTGCGTGAGGGAGGCAACGCGGTCGTGCGCGATGCGAAGCCGGTTCCCGAATTCTTCAGGGGTCATGATTCCGTCCGCCTCGGCCGCCCCTGCGGGGCTCCTCCCAATAACGCGCCAGGGATTCCCTGGCCTCCTGCAGAATGGCGAGCTGGTCGTATGCGGCCTTCAGGGCAACCTCGCTGGAGCGGCGAAGCTCCTCAGCGGCCTGACGGACGTCTTCCGCCGAGGATCTGGCATCCTCCGAGGCTGCTCGAAGCTGCTCCTTTGCTGTTCGGAGCTCCTCCGCGGCGGCGCGGGCACCTTCCGTCCAGCTGCGCTGCTGCTCTCCGGACTGGCGGGCTCGTTCGTGATCCTCGCGGAGCGTCTCAGCCCCCTGGCGGTCTAGTTCCTGAGCCTGGCGGGCGAGCTCGGCGCTTTCCCGGATCTCTTCGCTGACCTCCAGCTGTTCCGGGTCTTCCTCCTCCCGGTCCGGACGAAGGTCAGGCGCTGCCATCAGCAGAGTGCTCCATCAACAGAATTGCTCCTCGAACGCCGGTGTCATCGGCCCGGAGCGGGGTGCAGGTCACCTGACAGCGGATGGTCTTGCCCCGACGATTAACCGCGTCCAGGACCTGGTTTCCGGCCTCCCCGCCCAGACAGCTTCGGAGTAGGGGCCGCAGTCGTTCGAGCGGCAGGCCAATATCCAGGTTGAGCAGATGCTTGCCCTCAACCTCCTCCTCCCGAAGTCCCCAGAGCTCCTCGGCTTGCGGATTCCAGGCCAGCACCCTGAGCTCCGGGTCTACCACTGCCACTCCACCTTCGAGACTCGCGAGCACAGCCTGCAGGAAGGCGTTAGAAGTATTCAGATCCTCGCCCCGCTGCCGCAGCTCGTCGTTCATGGTCTGCAGCTCTTCGTTGGTAGACTGGAGCTCCTCGTTCATGGTCTCCAGCTCTTCATTGGTCGACTGGAGCTCCTCATTGGTGGTCTCCAGCTCCTCCACGGTCGACTGGAGCTCCTCATTGGTGGTCTCCAGCTCCTCGTTGGTGGACTGAAGCTCCTCGTAGGCCGTCTCCAGCTCCTGATGGGACTGTTCCAGCTCCCGCTGTAACCGGCGATAAGCGGTGGAATCGCTAAAGGTGAGTACGGTGCCCAGCACACTACCCGGCCCGTCCGTCAGCGGAGCGATTTGGAGATCGAGCCAGCGCAAGTCGCCCGTGGGAGTGCGCCACTCGATCTCCTTGATGCCGACGTTGCGGCGCTCGGCCTCGGCGCGCTCGATCAGCGAGCGCAGTTCGAGCGGACGATAGGACAGGGGAAGGTCCCGGAGGGGCCGGCCCACGTCCGAATGCCGAAGAGCGAAGAGATCCCGCGCGCGATCGTTGGCGATCACCACCTGGCCGGCGGCGTCCACTACGAGCTGAGCGACCGGGCTGGCCTCCAGCGCCGCCATCTGCAGGTGACTATCGAGGTTCACCAGCGCTCCGGCCCGGCGCTCCCGTTCGGGAAACCCCGGATCGGGCAGGGAACGACGGGCGCCTTTCCGGCTCAGCCGCCGCTTCAGGTCCACCGCCACGAAGCTGTGACCATGAGCCATCAGAGTCTCGGCCCGCCCCAGAAGGAGAAATCCCCCGTCGTTCAAGGCAAAGTGCAGCCGGGAAAGCACCCGGGCCTGGGTCTCTCCGTTCAGGTACATCAGGGTGTTCCGGCAGGTGAGCAGGTCAATGCGCGAGATCGGCGCGTCATTGATCAAGTCATGTCGCCCGAAGATTACCTGGCGGCGGAGGTCCTTTCGAAAGAGATTAAGCCCGTCAACCTTCTCGAAGTACTTGGTCAGCAGTTCCGGCGTGATTCCTTCCACCTGGCGATCGCTGTACGCGGCGTGCCGAGCGGTGTTGAGTGCGTCCTCGTCCACATCAGTGGCGTAGATCTTGACCAGCTCCCGGAACTCGTCCAGCCCGAGCTCCTCGGCCAGGATCATGGCAAGGGTGTAGGCCTCCTCCCCCGAAGCACAGCCGACGCTCCAGGCCCGGAGCGACTCGCCGGGAGCCTTGGCGGCCAGGATCTCGGGAACAGCAACGGTACGCACCACCTCCCAGGCGGTCGGGTCGCGGAAGAAGCTGATAACGTTGATGAGGATAGTATTGAAGAGAGTGGCAAACTCGTTCGGATGGACCTCGAGATACTCCTGGTATCCCGCAAAAGTCTCCACTCC
>DATFQK010000407.1:0-6569 GCA_035264345.1 Gemmatimonadales bacterium
TCAGCCCGGATGTTGTGGTCGCCTCCGGTCACGCCGGAAGAGTTGTTGCTGGTCGGGGCGTTGACGTGGCTTGCCGGCTGGATCGGCTGGGTGCTGCGCCCAAGGCATCGCGACCGCTGGTCGGCCCTGCTGATCTTTGCGGCAGTAGCGGCGCTGGGTGGGCTGAGTCTCCGGGCCTGGTACCGCCGGCCGGTGGCGGTGGTCCTGGACCAGACCACGATGCGACTGTCACCACATGGCCGCGCTCCCGCCGTTGGTCCACTCGAGTCTGGCGCCGCGGTGCGGATGGTACGAGCAGACCGGGGCTGGGTGCTGGTTCGCTCGGGTCGCGCCGTGGGCTGGGTGACGGCGGACGCGATCGCCGCAATCAGCGGGTAAATTGTCCGGATGCCACGTCGCATCGCCATCCTGCCCGACGCCGTCGCCGACCAGATTGCCGCGGGTGAAGTCGTCGAGCGTCCAGCCTCTGTGGTCAAGGAGCTGGTCGAGAACGCGCTCGATGCCGGCGCCCGCCACATCAGGGTGGAGCTGGAGAGCGGGGGAAAGGTCAGGATCGAAGTCAGCGACGACGGCAGCGGCATGGGACGGGAGGACGCCGTTCTGGCGCTCGACCGGCACGCAACCAGCAAGGTCCGTTCGGCGGCAGACCTGGTTGGAGTTTCGACCTTTGGCTTCCGGGGCGAGGCGCTGCCGGCCATCGCGTCGGTGTCGCGGCTGACGCTGAGCACCACCGATGGGACCGGCGAGGGAACCGAGCTGAACGTCAGCGGCGGACGCCTCGACCGGGTGAGCTCAGTGGCCCGGCAACAGGGCACCACGGTTCAGGTCCGCGGACTGTTCTACAACACTCCTGCCCGCCGAAAATTTCTTCGCTCGGTTGCCAGCGAAACCCGAGCCGCTCACGAAGTGGTAGCTACACTCGCCCTGGCCCACCCGGACACCGGTTTCGAGCTCCACGTCGATGGCACCTGCCGTCTGGCGGTTCCGGCGGATCAGGATGCGACCGAGCGTTTGGCCTCGGTGTGGGGACGCGACCTGGCGGGGACCCTGATCCCGGTCAGCTACGCCGCGGGGGCGTTTCAGGTGAACGGATTTATTCAGCGACCCGGTGACGCTCAGCCCACCGGCCGCCGGACCCAGCTGTTCGTCAACGGCCGGCCCTTCAAAGATCCCTTTCTCATTCGTGCTGCGGAGGCGGGATATCGCGCCGCCATCCATCCCGGCGACCGGCCTTCATTGTACCTCCGAATCGAGGTGGCGCCGGAGGATGTGGACGTGAACGTCCATCCGGCCAAGCTGGAGGTTCGCTTTCGCGACCGAATCGGGGTCGAGCGGGTGGTGGAAGAGGCGGTGCGAGCCGCCCTGGGGGCTTTGGTGGCCGCGGTGTCGGTAGGAGAATGGCGGGGCCTCCCCGGCTCAGGAGGAGCTCCGGACATCGGCGCCGGTACGCAGGTGCTCGAGTTGGCCCAACTCTTCTCCGAGGCGCCGGATACTTCCGGCACCCTGGAGCAGGAGAGTCCGCCCGGCTTCATCGCGCCGCTGCTTCAAGTCTTCGATACCTACATCCTTTACCAGGGCCCCGACGGCATCATCATCGTGGATCAGCATTCGGCTCATGAGCGGGTGCTGTATGAGGCGGTGATGACTCAGCTGAGCGGAGCCGGGGCTCCAGCCCAACGGTTGCTGCTGCCGGTCACCGTGGAGCTGACCGACGAGGAGCTCGACGCGGTCGACATCCACGGTGAGGAGCTCAGCCGCGTGGGCTTCGAGGTCGAGGGCTTTGGAGGGCGTACCGTGGTGCTTCATGCCGTGCCGGCGCCTCATCCCCGCTTCGACGCCGAAAGCTGTTTCCGCGAAATGGTGGCGGATCTGGCTCGAGGACGGTTCGGCGGATGGAGCAACCGCCTGCAGCGATTCGCCGCCACCTACGCCTGCCGCGCGGCGGTCAAGGCGGGCGAGAACTTGAGTGAGCGGGAAATGCGAGAGCTTCTCCTTCGCCTGTTCGCCACCGATCTCCCGCCACACGACGTGCACGGCAGGGCCACCATCGTACAGCTACCGCGCGAGGAGCTGGAGCGCCGGTTTGGCCGGCGGTAAGGTTCCGGTCCTGGTTGGCCCCACAGCCGTAGGCAAGACGGCGGTAGCGTTGGCGCTCACAGCCTATTGGCCGCTCGAGGTCGTCTCCGCCGACTCGCGCCAGGTGTATCGCCGGCTGGACATCGGAACCGCGAAGCCTTCGCCCAAGGAGCGGGCGCGGGCTCCCCATCACGGAGTGGACGTGGTGGAGCCCGGCTGCCGGTACAGCGCCGGTCATTTTGCCCGGGATGGGGTGCGCTGGCTGGCGGATATACGGGCCCGTGACAAGCAGCCGATGCTGGTTGGAGGCACCGGACTCTACGTGCGGGCTCTGGCTGAAGGCCTCTTCACCGAGCCGGTTTTGGATCCCGCCCGACGGCGGTCGCTCGACGCATGGACCGCGCGACTGGAGCCGATCGAGCTTCTCCGGTGGGCTTCCCGGCTGGACCCGGGCTTCCGTGGAGGCGGCCGACAACGCGCCGCCCGAGCCATTGAAGTGGCGCTGCTCAGTGGTCGGCCACTTTCCTACTGGCAGGAAGCAGCCCGGGCCCAGGGCTCGCTCGATCCATGGTACATTGTGCTGACGGTTCCCCGGGCGGTACTGCATCGGCGAATTGCCCGCCGGGCGGAGGAGATGGTGCGCCGCGGCTTGATCGAGGAGGTCGCGGCGGTGCTGGCCGAGGGCCACCCACCCAATGCTCCGGGCCTGGACGGGATCGGCATCAAGGAGGCGGTGGAATACCTGCATGGCGCGCGACCGAGAGACACGGTAGCGGAGGCCATCACCATCAACACTCGCCAGTATGCCAAGCGGCAGCAAACCTGGTTTCGGCATCAACTCAGCGGTCAGATAACTACTCTCGACGCCACCCGCCCGCCGGAAAAGCTGGCGGCCGAGATCGCGGAACTGGCAAACAAGCTCCTGGCTCCTAGCTCGCAGCTCAGATGAAAATCGGCATCACCTGTTATCCCACCTACGGCGGATCGGGCGCGGTCGCCACCGAGCTGGGCCTCGATCTGGCCCGGCGCGGGCACGAAGTGCACTTCATCACCTACGACTCGCCTTTTCGGCTTCGGGGGTACGCCGAGCGGGTCTACTTCCATCAGGTGGAAACCCGGATGGGTCGGTACCCCCTCTTCGACCACTATCCCTACACTTTGGCGCTCGCCTCGAAGCAGCACGAGGTGGTCCTGCGGGAACGGCTCGAGGTGCTGCACGTGCATTACGCCATTCCTCATGCCACCACTGCATACCTTGCCCGGGAGATGTTGAATGGCGAGTGGCCGCTCAAGGTGATCACCACCCTTCACGGCACCGATATCACACTGGTCGGTCAGGAATCGAGCTTCTACGGGATCACCAAGTTCTCCATCGAACAGTCCGATGCCGTCTCCGCGGTATCGACCTACCTCCGCGATGAGACCTATCGAGCGTTTGGCTGCGGCACCTGCGACATCCGGGTCATTCCCAACTTCGTGAACCTGCAGGAGTACCGGCCCGGCGAGCCGGGATGCCGCGACCGCCTGGCGCCCTCCGGTTATAAGCTGATAACGCACGTCTCGAACTTTCGTGAGGTCAAACGGGTGAAGGACGTCGTCCGGGTCTTCGCCCGGATTCGGCGAGCCATGTCGGCAATGCTCATCATGATCGGAGACGGTCCCGAGCGGGTGGACGCCGAGAACGAGGCGAGGGAGCTCGGGGTGGACAGCGACGTGCGGTTTCTGGGGCGGCTCGACTCAGTGGCCTCGCTGCTGCAGGGGAGCGATCTGTTCGTGCTCCCTTCGCAAACCGAATCGTTCGGGCTGGCTGCGCTGGAGGCGATGGCCTGCGGCTCCCCGGTGGTCGCCAGTCGCGCGGGAGGGCTGCCCGAGGTCATCGACGACGGGGTGAATGGCGTGCTCGAGCCGGTCGGCTCCGTGGAGGCTATGGGCCGGCGCGCGATCGAGCTGCTGCGCGATCCCGAGCGGCACGAGGCCATGCGCCAGGCCGCCATCGCCAAAGCGGAGCAGTTCTCGTCCGACCGCATCGTTCCGATGTATGAGTCCTTCTATCAGGAAGTGCTGTCCTGATTCTGCTCCGTGGCGCCTGACCTGCTCTGGAAGGCCGCGGTGCTGGGCCTGGTGGAGGGCGTCACCGAGTTCGTTCCGGTGTCTTCCACCGGTCATCTGATATTGGTCAGCAACTGGCTGCACCTGGTGGACGAGCGAGCCAAGACCTTCGATATCTTCATTCAGCTGGGAGCCATTCTCGCCGTGGTCTGGCTCTATCGCCGGCGTCTCACGCAAGCCGTGATCTCGGCGAGCAGGGACAACGAGAGCCGGCAATTTCTGCTGAATCTGCTGATCGCGTTTCTTCCTGCGGCGGCGATCGGTTTTCTGGCGCACGACTGGATCAAGGCGCGGCTCTTCAATCCCACAGTGGTGATCGCTGCTCTGATCGTCGGCGGGCTGTTGATCCTCTTGATCGAGCGCTGGTCCCCCCGGGGAACTATCCACGAGGTTAACCGGGTCCCGCCCCGCACAGCTTTCGGCATCGGGCTGGCCCAGGTGCTTTCATTGGTTCCGGGCACCTCTCGTTCGGGCGCCACCATCATGGGAGGGTACGCTCTCGGGCTGACCCGGGTCGCAGCTACTGAGTTCTCCTTTTTTCTGGCCATTCCGGTGATGCTCGCCGCGACCGGGTACGAGCTGCTGAAGAGTTGGTCGACCCTGACCCGGGGCGATGTTCCCATGTTCCTGGTCGGGTTCGGGGTGTCCTTCCTCTCCGCACTAGTGGTGGTGAAAGCGCTGCTGCGATATGTATCGGGCCACAGCTTCCGGGTCTTTGCCTGGTATCGAATCGCCCTCGGCGTTCTGCTGCTCCTGAGGGGGACGTGACGTGAGGGCAGCAACGTACCAGTACGAGCGAGTGGCATCGACCATGGATCTGATCCATGAGCTGGCCGAGCGGGGCGCGGACGCCGGAAGCATGGTGATCGCCACCGAACAGCTCCAGGGTCGGGGCTCGCGGGGTCGACCGTGGCATTCGCCGCCAGGCGGCCTCTGGCTCAGCGCGCTTTACCGTCCGTCATCGACTGGTGGATTGGAACTGCTCAGCGTCCGGGTGGGGTTAGCGGTGGCGCGGGCCCTGGACCCTCACGTGCCGACACCGGTGAGGTTGAAGTGGCCCAATGACCTGATGCTCGGTGGACGCAAGTTGGGCGGTATTCTGTGCGAGGCGCGATGGCAGGGAGCGGTCCTGGGTTGGATCGCCGTGGGTGTAGGACTCAATGTCCGAAACCCGATACCAGACGAGCTCCGGGAAGCTGCCGTCTCTCTGATCGAGCTGGAGCCTGACATCCGGCTGGAAAACGTGCTCCACTCGGTCTCGGCGGCTCTCCGCGCTCTGGATCTCGGACCGGAGCGACTTTCTCCGGCGGAGCTCGAGCTCTTTGCCGGTCGAAGCTGGCTGGATGGCCGGGAGATCCGGGAGCCTCTGCCCGGGATTGTGGCAGGCCTGAACGACGACGGCGCGCTGCGGGTGCGTACCGCTCAAGGGTCTCACGTGTCTCTGCGTCACGGCTCGGTGGAGCTGGCGGACGTTTCTCCCACTCGGTGATCCATGCTGCTCACGCTCGATATCGGGAACACGGAGATCACGGTCGGACTGTTTCAGGGTGGTGAGTTGGAGGCGCACTGGCGGCTCACCACCAATCCGGATCGCACGCCCGACGAATGGGGCAGCGCCATCGGCGGCTTCCTGGTCCAGAGCGGCCACTCGCCCAATGAGGTGCGCGCCGTTTGCCTGGCATCCGTGGCGCCAACAGCCACTCAGAGCATCGTGAATGGCATCGCCCTGGCCACCGGGTGCACCGGCGTTTCGGTGGATGCCCGATCGCCGCTCCCGGTGCGGCTCGATGTGGACGAGCCGCTGACTGTGGGAGCCGACCGGATCGTGAATGTGCTCGCCGCGGTCGAGCTGTTTCGGGCGGATAGTGTGGTGGTCGATTTCGGCACCGCCACCACGTTCGACTGCGTGACGGCCGATGCCCGGTTCATCGGAGGGGCCATCATGCCCGGGCTCCGGACTTCGGCCGACCAGCTGACCCGACGAGCCGCCAAGCTGCCGGCCACCGAGCTGCGGGCTCCGGCGCGGGTGATCGGCCGGCGCACTGAGGAATGCATCCAGGCCGGCGTGCTCTTCGGAGCGGCTGACTCGGTCGACGGTATGATCCGCCGGATCATGCAGGAATGGCCCGGCACTAGCCGCCCCCGGGTCGTAGCCACCGGCGGACTGGCCTCCATCGTCGCTCCGCTGACCACCAGCATCGAGCTGACCGATCCGGATCTGACCTTGCGCGGACTTCGGATCGCCGCCGGACATCTCGGTCTGGAGTGGTGAGCTGGTCCAGGCGGGCAGGCTATCGAGTGCTCGGCAGGGGATTCGACTTTCTGCTGCACACCCGGCCGGTTGAATGGCCCATCGTCGCGGCGCACACTGCGCTGGGATATCT
>DATFQK010000408.1:0-12476 GCA_035264345.1 Gemmatimonadales bacterium
CCGCGAAAGGCGTCATCTTCGATGGTGTAGTCCGCACCATACCTCAGGCTGAAGGGGTCGAGCGGCTGCTTTCGGAGCGGGGCCGCCGGATGGATGCCGTGTTGTTCTTTGATGTCTCCGATGAGGAGATCCTGGCCCGGCTTGCCAAGCGCCGCAGTGTGGAGCAACGGGCCGACGACGATCCCCAGGCAGTGGCCACCCGGCTGGCCGCCTACCGGCAGCAGACTGCTCCCGTGCTGCAGTGGTATGAGCGGCGGAATCAGTTGCAGCGAATTCCCGCTGTCGGCACCGTCGAGGAGATTGCCCAACGTGTTCGCCAGGTCCTCAGCTGATAGCATGATCACGCTCAAGTCCCCCCGCGAGATCGACATCATGAGTCGTGCGGGGCGGATTGTGGCGGCCACCCTGGCTCGCATCCGGGAGATCCTGCGGCCGGGGGTCAGCACGGAGGATCTGGATGCCGAAGCCGAGCGCTTCATTCGAAGTCACCCTGGAGCCACGCCCTCGTTCAAGGGGCTGTACGGCTTCCCCAAGACGCTGTGCACCTCGATCGATGAGGAGATCGTCCACGGCATTCCATCCCACCGGCGAGTGCTGAACGAGGGCAGCATCGTGAGTGTCGATGTCGGCGTGCAGCTGGAGGGCCTCCACGCTGATTCTGCCACCACCCTCCCGGTGGGGAGGGTCGACTCAGATGCCGAGCGGCTCCTGCGGGTGACCCAGGAGAGTCTGGCGGCCGGTATCGCCCAGGCGCGAGTTGGCAATCACGTGGGGGACATCGGGTATGCCGTTCAGCGGGTAGCGGAAGAGGCGGGCTATGGAGTGGTCCGGGAGCTGGTCGGCCACGGCATCGGAACGCGCTTTCACGAGGAACCGCAGGTGCCCAACTACGGCGCGCCCAAGCGCGGACCTCGTCTGCTGGAGGGAATGACCCTGGCCATTGAGCCTATGATCACGGTGGGAAGTCCCCTTACCAAGACGCTATCGGACAAGTGGACGGTGGTAACGGCGGATGGGAGTCTCTCGGCCCACTTCGAGCACACCGTGGTGATTACCGCGAATGGCCCGCGGATCCTGACTACCAGCTGAAAAAGAAGGTCATCCCACCCGATCGTCGAGCAGCTGTCGTACTCTGATTTCGGCTGCCTCCACCCGCTCCAACGTCACCACCGCAGATTCCACCAGGACCCGCGTCTCTTCCGGCCGCCCGATCAGCTTGAGATTTCCCCGAATGCTCCAGTAGGCGCTACGGCTTGCGGCGGCAGCGAGGAAGCTGGCGGTGGCGGCGTCGCCGATCGCGGTGGCGACTCCAGAGCCGACCATTGCCTCGGCCAGCGCTGACACCTCGGCTGCCTGATCCAACAGCTCCAGTTGAACCCGGGCCGCCTCCAGCAAGGCTGCTCGTCGGGCGGCGTCTCGGGCGGTTCGCTCGAATTCCGTTCCCTGGGGCAGCGTGAGCGCGTCCATATACTCGGCAACAACGATGGCATCGTGGCGGGCGAGCTCCACCAGGTCTGTCCGGAGGAGCTCGGCTCGCTCCAGTGTTTCCTGGGCATAGTGGTGCACGGCCGCGTATTTCTCGCGCCGGGTGGTGAGGCCGGCCACCATGACCACCAGCGCAGCCGCCAGAGCGGAGGTGAGGGCCGCTACGGCACCACCCGCCGGTGTGGCGCTGGCAGCGGCCACGGCATCGGACCACTGCTGAATCGTGCTTTCGCTGCTCAGGATGTCTATGTCGTCCATGTCAGGCTCGGAACCTCATCCTAGCACGACCTCGGGTCGTTGACCAAGCTGGGGCACATCTATGAGCTACTCCTCCGCGCGCAAAATCGCGAGGAGCCATTGCTGCATCCTGGGATTCCCGGCTACCACCCCGGAGTGCTCGATGCCGATATCGCGCCCGCCAAAGTCGGTGACCACGCCGCCGGCTTCCCTGATCAGCAGACTACCGGCGGCGATGTCCCAGGCCGAGAGATGCTGTTCCCAGAAGCCATCGAAGCGCCCGGCAGCCACGTCTGCCAGGTCGAGGGCGGCCGCACCCGGGCGGCGAATGCCGCTGGTGGCGGCCGCGATTCGGCCGAACTGCTGCTGGTACTGGTCCAGTCCGGTTAGATCGCGAAAGGGAAATCCCGTGGCGATGAGCGCAAACTCCGGATCGTGGATCCGAGAAACCTGGAGCCGGCGGTTTCCCATCCAGGCGCCTCCGTTCCGAGTTGCATAGTAAGTCTCATTACGCGGCACATGGTGCACGACCGCTGCCTCGAGAACCCCGTCCATTGCGGCCGCGATGGATACGGCATAGCTGGGATAGCCATGCAGAAAATTCGTCGTGCCGTCCAGTGGGTCTACCACCCAGACCAGTCCTTCGGTGACGATGTCCGGGCTGAGCTCCTCGCCGATGATGCGAGTATCTCCGGCACCGTTCTGGAGCACGCTTCGGATTATACCCTCCGCCGTGCGATCGACCTCGGTGACGAAGTCGCGCCGTCCCTTCAGAGTCCATCCGGCGGGGCTGTCGGGTCGCTCCACCGTGCGGAGATAATGCGCGGCCTGCTCGGCCGCTGATCTGGCCTGGCCCAGTAAGTCTAAGTGAGACACTGGCTTGTGCGCTCAGAATGGGGAAGGTAACTTGCCTCGATGCCCCGCATATTCTCAGGAATTCAGCCCTCCGGTGAGCTGCATATCGGCAACTGGCTGGGGGCAGTCAGGAACTGGGTCAATCTTCAGCAGAGCTATGAGACCCTGTTCTGTGTGGTGGACTTGCACGCGATTACCGGAAAATACGATCACGAATCGCTGAGCCAGCGCACCCGCGAGATGGCCATCGGATTGCTGGCCACGGGCATCGACCCGGAACGCGCCATTCTGTTCGTGCAATCGCACGTTCCCGAGCATGCAGAGCTGCAGTGGCTGCTGAACACAGTAACCCCGCTGGGCGAGCTCGAGCGCATGACGCAGTTCAAAGATAAGGCGCAACGGTTCGAGAGTGTGCCGGCCGGACTGCTCAACTATCCCATCCTCATGGCCGCAGACATCCTGCTTTACCGGGCGGACCTGGTTCCGGTGGGAGAGGATCAGATCCAGCACCTCGAGCTCAGTCGGGAAATCGCCCGGAAATGGAACGCGGAGTTTGGCCGGGGTGAGCACTTTTTCCCCGAGCCTGAGCCGATCCTGTCCGAGGCCAAACGCATTACCGGGCTGGATGGGCAGGCCAAGATGTCCAAGAGTATGGGCAATACCATCGGCTTGCTGGACAGCCCGGAGGAGATCTGGCAGAAGCTCAGGCCGGCGAAAACGGATCCGGCGCGCGTAACCAGGCGTGACCCCGGTACCCCCGAGGTCTGCAATATTTATCACCTGCATCAGTACTTCTCCCCACCGGAAACCGTCGCCCTGGTGGCCGAGAACTGCCGGGGAGCCAAGTGGGGGTGCCTCGACTGCAAACGGGTATTGGCCGATAATATGATCGCGGCCCTCGCCCCAATTCGGGAGCGTGCCCTGGAGCTCCGGGAGCAGTCGGAGCGGGTGGACGAGATCCTGGCGGATGGGGCGGCAACTGCCCACCGCATGGCCGCGGAAACCATGCGAGAGGTGCGAGATCGCATGGGACTTCTGAGTCCCACGCCCCGGCCCCTCTCGGCCCGGCGTGAACCCGGCCAATGACTTGGCGCGACCCTTACCCCGGCGGATATGTTGGAAAAGATCATCAAGGCTGCAGTAGAGCGCGGGGCCTCAGACCTGCACATCAAGGCCGGCGATGTGTTTCGTGCCCGAATCAATGGCAGGCTGGTTCCCCTCACCAAGCAGCGGCTGACTCCGGACCAAACCAAGTCTATCGCGCTGAAGCTGATGAGCAGCGAGGAGGACCGGGCGCGGATCGACCGGATCCGGGACTTCGACTGCTCTTGGGGCATGCCTGGAGTCGGACGATTCCGGGTTAACGTGCTGCGTCAGCGGTCGTCGTTCATGATCGTCATGCGGGTCATTCCCTTTGCGGTGCCAACCATCGAATCCCTGGGCCTGCCGGAAGTCTTGAAGCAGATCGCCGAGTCGGAGCGCGGCCTGGTGCTGGTAAGTGGCGTCAGCGGGAGTGGAAAGAGCTCCACGGTCGCGGCTATGGTGCACCACATCAACCGGACACAGCACAAACACGTGGTGACAATCGAGAACCCGATCGAGTTCCTGCACCGGGACCTCAGCTGTTCTATCACGCAGCGGGAGGTCGGGGTGGATACCGATAGCCTGGCGGTGGGTTTGCGCGCCGCGCTGCGCCAGGACCCCGACGTCGTGATCCTGGGAGACATGGGAGACGCCCCCACCATCGATACGGCGCTCAAGGCGGCCGAAACCGGTCGTCTGGTCATCGGAACCATTGCCACCCCGGATGTCGTCGCCACGGTGGAGCGAGTAATTGGAACACTTCCCCCTGCCGAGCGAGACGTGGGGCGGATGCGCTTCGCTGAGGCGGTCAGCTCCATCATCTCCCAGCAGCTGCTGCCCAAAAAGGAGGACGACGGCAGAGTTGTCGCGGTCGAGATCCTGGTGGGGACCCCCGCCGTCAGGGAGTGTCTCAAAGATCCGGAGCGACTGAGCCAAGTCAAACGGCACATGGCAGACGGCCGAAAAGATCTCGGCAGCCAAACCTTCGAGCAGCACCTCGAGGAGCTGATCGAGGCCGGCCTGATCACCGCCGAGATCCAGAAGGCGGCTTTGGCCACGGCGGGAAATGTGTTCCCCGCTCCCAAGCGGCCGAAGCGCGCCGCCTCCTCCTGATATCACGTTGTCTGCCGGAGAGACTCCGCTTGCCGAAACCATCCGCCGGGTTCTATCTACTTCTCGGGAAGCGGGCACGGAGGAAGCCGGCGAAGCTCGCGCAATAGTTTCCTCATACCTTAGTCAGCTCGGCTATACCGTAACCCTTCAAAAATTCAGCTTTACCCCTGCAAGCCTCAGGGCTTTCCCGCTGTTTGGCGCCGGACTGGGTGGGCTGGCGCTGGTGCTCCTGCCGCTTCTGACATCGACCGCGGCTCCCGGGTGGGCCGCACCTGCGGTTTGGGCTGCCGGTGTCGCCGGCCTCAGCATCGTCGCAGCGGGAGTGGGCCTTGGCTGGGTGCCTCTCGGAGAAACTCCCCGCGAAGACGCCAACCTGATCGCCACCCGTGGGGATCGCCAACCGCAGCGCTGGATCGTCGCCCACCTGGACACCAAGGCCCAGGGGCACTCGATGGCAGGTCGCCTGGTTGCCGTGTGGATCATCGCTCTCACCGTGGTTGTCCTCACGCTGCTCGCGTTCCTCCGGTTGCGAGGACCGCTGCCCTGGACCGCCATGCTGCCTGCCCTGGCCCTGGCGCTGCTGGCAGGAGCCCTGGCAGGACGGGGAAAGATCAGGGGGCGCTCACACGGGGCCCGGGACAACGGCAGCGGCATTGCAGCGGCACTGAAGGCAGCAGAGTCCACGGCCGACCCTCGTATCGGCATCCTTATTACCGGAGCCGAGGAGTTTGGCCTGGTGGGGGCCAGGGTGTTTGCCCGGGCCGGCGGCCGATTCGAGGGCACCGAGTTCGTGAATCTCGATACCCTCGATCAAGAGGGCACTCTCTTCCTGGTGAGCCACGATGCTCGAGGCACTGCATTGGCGGCTACCCTGGATCCGTGTTTGAGCGAGCTCGGACTCCCTCTGCGCCGACGCCGTTTGCCGCTCGGCATCTTCGTCGACAGCGGCCCGCTGAGCCGCACCGGTGGCGCCGCCATGACCATCGGCCGACTCACCTGGAATACCCTTCGTTGCATTCACACAGCCGCGGACACTGCGGATGGACTCTCGTTGGAGCTAGCGGAGCGGGTGGGTGAAGCGGTCGTGCAAATTGACCTTTGATCGGCTGGCAGGTAGGTTTGGCCGAGGACGCAGGAGCCCCGCGAGGGGCTCTTTTGTTGTTTCAGCCGTGGAGCCGACATGTTCGATGCGAAGACCACCTGCATCGTGGTCGTCGGAGCGCAGTGGGGCGATGAAGGGAAGGGCAAGCTGGTAGACGTCCTGGCTGAGCGGGCCGACCTGGTCGTGCGCTACCAGGGCGGGGCGAACGCCGGGCATACCGTGGTCATTGGGGATACCCAGTTCATCCTGCGGCAGATTCCCTCAGGGATCTTGCACCCCGGAGTCACCTGTGTGATCGGCAACGGGGTCGTCCTGGAGCCGGAAAACATGTTTGCCGAGCTCGACAGCCTGCACCAGCGCGGTATCGATACTTCGGGCAGACTGTTCGTCTCCGATCGCGCCCATCTGGTCCTGCCCTACCACAAGCTGCTCGACGCCGCGAGTGAGAAGAGCCAAAAGCTCGGCACCACCGGGCGGGGCATCGGCCCGGCCTATGAGGACAAATACGGCCGCCGGGGCATCCGAGTGACCGATCTCCGCCGGGTCGAGTGCGCGCGCATGCTCCTCTCGGACCGGGTCCATCGCGCCAACCAGCTGCGGCAATTGATGGAGAGTAACGAGCGGGCCGATCTGGATGAGCACGTCCGTTTGCTGGAACGGCTGGCCCCCCGATTGCTGCCTCTGGCGGCGGACGCTGGGCTGCTCCTGCACCGCGCCATCAAGGACCATCGCCGGGTTCTGCTGGAGGGAGCCCAGGGGGCGCTGCTCGACGTAGACCACGGGACGTACCCCTATGTCACCTCGTCCAACACTACAGCGGGCGGGGCGGCGGTTGGGGCGGGCATCGGACCCACCGCCATCGACGGTGTTCTCGGCGTGGTCAAGGCATATACCACGAGAGTGGGGAACGGTCCGCTTCCTACCGAAGCCGAAGCCCCCTACGAACAGCGCTTGCGCGAGCTGGGAGGCGAGTTTGGCGCGGTAACCGGTCGGCCAAGGCGCTGCGGCTGGTTCGACGCCACGGTGGTGCGCTATGCCACCCGGGTCAACGGACTCACCGGGCTGGCCGTGACCAAGCTGGACGTGCTCGATTCATTCGCCGAGATCCCGGTGGGGACCATGTACCGGCTGGGCGGTGAACTGTGCGAGGAGATGCCGGCTGAAGTCGAGGCGCTCGGTCGGGTCGAGCCGGTCTATGAGAGCCATCCCGGCTGGCAACAGCCCACCGGTACAGCTCGCAAGCTGGCCGACCTTCCCCATGCTGCCCGCGCCTATCTGGACCGTCTGCAAGAGCTCTCGGGCGTCCCGGTGCGCTATGTGAGTGTGGGAACCAGGCGGGACCAGATCATCGAGGTCTGATGGAGGCGGGACAGATGGACAGCAGGGAAGCGGGGCAAGACGTCCCGGAGCGGATCGACTTGCTGGTCATAGGAGCGGGGCCCTGCGGCCTTGCGGTGGGCGTTGCCGCGAAGCAGGCGGGTATCCCCTGCATACTGCTCGACCGGCGTACGATCGTATCCACCGTCGAGCGCTACCCCCTCAGCATGACCTTCTTCTCCACTCCCGAGCGGATCGAAATAGGCGGGGTCCCGTTCATCGCCAGCCACGAGAAGCCTAACCGCCGCGACGGCCTGATCTACTACCGGCGGGTAGCGGAGCACTACAACCTCGACATTCGTCCGGGTGAGGACGTCGTTCTGGTCGAGGCTCTGGCCGGGCCCCCGGTACACGGCCGGTTTCGGGTCGAGGTACAGCGGCGGCACGATCGAAAGACGTATCAGGTGCAGTCCTTGGTGTTCGCAACGGGATATTACGACAATCCGAATTTCCTGGACATTCCGGGAGAAGATCTTCCCCACGTCACCCACTATTTCGTCGAGGGGCACCCCTACTGGCATCAGCAGGTCATCGTGATCGGGGCAGGGAACAGTAGCGTAGATGCCGCTCTGGAGTGCTGGCGCGCGGGTGCTACCGTGACCCTGGTGCACTTTGGGGAGGGCTTCGACCGCACCGTCAAGGCCTGGGTTCTGCCTGACATCGTCAATCGGGTCAAGGAAGGCAGTATTGCCGTTCACTGGCATTCCCGCCTTCGGCGGATCAGTCCGACCCATGTCGAAATGAGATCAGAGGCCACCGGCACGATCGAGATGCTTCCGGCCGATGCCGTACTGGCCATGACTGGTTACCACGCGGATACCAGCTTGTTGCAGAGGATTGGGGTTCCGGTCGACCCATCCACCGGGGTGCCGGCACACGACGAGACCAGCATGGCCACGCCGGTGGCGGGGTGCTATCTCGCCGGTGTGATCGCCAGTGGCAACGATGCCAACCGGCTTTTCATCGAAAACGCCCGCGGCCACGGGGACCTCATTATACGCCACCTGCTGCAGACTCGGAGCGTCACGCCGGCACCAGCGCCACCCGGCGATCCCATTTCCGCAGCATGGCGGTAAACGATCGGGCAATGGCCGGATCGAACTCCACTCCCGCCCGGCCCTCGATGTACGCGATGGCTCGTTCCGACTCCCACGCCTGACGGTAGGGCCGATTGGTCCTCAGCGCATCGTAGACGTCGCAGATGTGCACCAGGCGGCTGGCGTACTGGGCGCCTCTGGCGTCGTGGAGAGCTGGATAGCCTCCGCCGTCGAGCATGATGTGATGCTCGTAGGCTACGATGGCCGCGAGGTGCATCGGGTCCGGACTCGCTAACAGCATTCGGGCGCCTACCACCGGATGGTCGCGGACAACATTCCGTTCTGCCTCGCTGAGCTTGCCCGGCTTGATCAGAATGTCCCGCGGGATACACACCTTGCCCAAGTCGTGCAGCAGTCCCGCCACCCCGAGCGCTCGTACCGTGGCTCCGCCCAGTTCCAGAAACTCGCCCAGAGCCATGGCGAGCACCGACACGTTCATCGAATGGGTTGTGGTATACTGGTCGAACTCCTTGAGCTCCAGCAGTGGAAGGACCATCGCCTGCTCGGCGTGCATGGCGATGGATAGCGAGCGGACAACCGCGTCGGCCTCGACCATCGGGAGCTTGGCCCCACCCTGGATCTCCTGGTGCAGCCAGTCAACCGTCTCTTTCTCCTCCCGCAGACTATAGCTCAAGGTTACCACCGGCAGCTGGGCTTCGGTGGAACCCTGGGACGTGCTCCCCAGCGTCACCAGACCGAATCGGATGTCGGACTCTCCCATCTGCCACAGATCGGCACTCGAGCCACTCCGGATTCCAAGGCGCACCGCCAGGTGGGTCAGAAAGCGCTCGAGTTGTTCCAGCGTCACCGCGGCGGTGAATTCGACACGCTCGATCCCTGCACGGATGAACCGACTCGACCATTCCCATCCTTCGAGCTCGGGAACGGATTCCGAGTCGAACAGCACCTCACCCGGTAAAAAGGTGAACCGGAGCTGGGCGCTCGATCCCTGCAGCTCCTGCAGCCGCTCGAAAGCGGTCGTTATGCTGCGGGCGGTGGCCGGATGGTTGTCTCCGTAGAGCCCTACCGTCGAAAGCGCCTGGGAGAACGCGGCGAGAAACCGGACCGGGTCGGTCATGGGGTGCCGGCCGCGGCCCGGATCTCTGGATCGGAGTGCTGCATCGCCAGCATCAATGCGGGGGCGGCAACCGCATCCTCCGGCCAGTGAACAGCCAGCCCCGAGAGGGCGGCCAGGAGCTCGGCGGATTTCGGCGCGAGCCGGCGACGAAGCCACCGGCGGGGCGGCAGGGCGAGGTCGCGCAGCAGATGCAGGGCACTGCGCGTTCCGCTCCTCGCCATGGTTCGGATGGCGAGGACCCGGGCTTCGGATGGCCTCTTGGGGTCGGCGGCGATGCGCTCCAGGTGACTCACGGCCTCTGGAGGACAGGAATCCAGGGCCGCGGAAAGGGCCAGACCTACGATGCCGTCATCGGCATCGTTCAACCCTTGGGTGATTGCCGTATCGCGATGCGCGACTGAGTCGAGCATCAGCTTGATCGCTTCCCGCCGTATCCGCGGGTCCGCGTCGGCCGCATAGCTTTCGGGTGAAAATCCGTCGGGCCAGACTCCCAGCCGCCCCAGCAGCACCAGAATGTTTCGTTGCAGGAACCAGGGTGCATTGGGCAAGCGGATCACGGCGGCTTTTCCGGCGGCGGGCCCCAGGGCCAGCAGCTGTTTCATAATGGCCGCGCGAGTCGATCGGTCGTCCGCGCTGGCCAGGCGATCGAGGAGAGACCCGGCCGCAGCGGTCCCAATCCGCTCGACCAGGATCCTCACTGCCTCCGGATCGAGGGGCGAGGCTGCCAGCTCGTGCTCCAACCTTTGGGGCGTCGCGACGTAGTCCCAGATCTGCTGGGTGGCTTCAGTTTGGGGGCCGGTCTCGAGGTAATTGGCAATCCGCACCAGCTCACGACAAGAGAGCAGGGCGTCCAAAGCGGCATAAACCGGCGGTCCCACACAGTCCAGCTCGAGGCTCATCTTGATGAGGACCTCGGGGTCACAGCCGATCTGAAGATTGACCAGGGAGAATTCGGTCGACGCGCGGCGCACCATCGCCTCGAGAATCACGGTGTACTCAGACGGGTTCGGATCCTCCAGCTCCCAATCGCCGATCAGGCGAGCCACGTTCCGGCGCAAGGCGCCATCAGCTTCCGCGCGGATTGCGGGCAGTCCGGCTTGGGCATGGTGCGCCAGCTTGTGGAGTAGCCGGAGGAGATTGTGCGAGATGGTCTGATGCGACACGTTGGCGGCCGCCTCGACCACCTCCATGACCGCGTCGGCCGCGAGAATCTGGGAGGCATTGAGCACGAACTGGCGCCGCTCCGCGCCATCTGCGCTCGCCTCCAGCAGGCGGCGCAGCGTCTCCGGATCCAGCGCCCCGATCAGCTTCGAGATGCGAAGCGCCAGCTGATCCTGGGCACCACCTCGGCGGCGCGACATCTCGTCGGCAACCCTGGCGAGGTAGCCCAGCACGACCCGGTCGTAGGCGATTTCCCCCGATTTCCGGCCGATAGCCTCGGCCACAACCAGTGGATCGGCGTCGAGCTTGTCACCGGTGGTTTCAGTAGCCAGAGCCAGCTGGGCCAGCTCAACCCAGCTGTCCCGGGGGGTGCCCTCCTCGCTCGCTGCGGCATCGTTTTCCCCGGCGTCGCGCAGCTCGAAGCGATCATAGCCCACCGGCCTCAAGCGGATGTGATTCCAGGAGCCCAGCCGGTCCAGCCGCTTCCCGACCGGTCCTTCGCCCCGCTGAGGGTCGCTGCTCAAGGCGTTGAGCAAATCCTCGATCTCCCCCAGTGTGGCGCCTCGGCTGAGGTGTACCGACGCGATCCGGTGCCGGTGGAGGCGGTGGGCCAGGTCGCGGAGCAACGCGTTGTTCGCGTCGGTGGTCACATTGTCGATGACCAGGCGGTGGCGGGCCACGCCCAGGCTCACCGACTCGTTCGTCTCCAGCAGCAGGGTCATCCGGCGGACGAAGCGATCGGCCGAGTCGGAGAGATGGGGATGGCCGGGAGGATACATGGAGCGTTTGTGCAGCACGATCGAGAATTCGACCAGGAAGTCTGCCAGCTCGCGCGGGAGGGTCGAGACCGCCCGGGATCGGCCGCCTGGCGCTGGCGACTGCGGGACACCCTTGCCGGGTGTCTCTCGCGCCCGGCGCGCGGAGCGGGATTTTCGAGGCATCGGCGTCCCTCGTCGACCGAGGTAGAGGCTCGGGGGTGGGGCAGGGGGCAAGTTCCGAGCCCATCAGGGGAGCAGGTGTAAGTAGCTGAGCCGCTGCGGGTTGAACTCGCGAACCAGCCTCAGTGTGAGCGATTTCCTCTGCCGGGGCGTGGAAATTTGCTGGAACTGCCGCGCTTCCCTGACATCGTCGTAGGCTTATCTTCCCCGCGGACTTACCTCTTACTCTGGCACCGATGCGCATGGCTGATACCTCCCTGATGGACAAGCTCGTTTCACTGTGCAAACGCCGCGGCTTCGTCTTCCAGTCATCCGAGATTTACGGCGGGTTGGGCTCGGTGTGGGATTACGGCCCGCTCGGCGTCGCGCTCAAGCGGAACGTGAAGGACCGCTGGTGGGATGCCATGGTGCACGCCCGGGAGGACATCGAGGGCCTCGATGCGGCCATCCTGATGCATCCCAAGGTTTGGGAGGCGTCGGGACACGTCGCGGGCTTCACCGATCCGCTGGTGGACTGCCGCCACTGCAAGAATCGCTTTCGAGCCGATGACCCGCGGATCAAAGGCACGCCGGGCCAGCCTGACGCGCAGTGTCCGGTATGCGGAACCCGTGGCTCCTTGACCGAGCCCCGCATGTTCAACCTTATGTTCAAGACCTTCATGGGGCCGGTGGAGGATTCCGCCGCGGTGGTATACCTGCGACCGGAAACGGCGCAAGGGATCTACGTGAACTACCTGAACGTCCTGCAGTCGTCCCGGCAGCGGATCCCCTTCGGCATCGCCCAGATCGGAAAAGCCTTCCGCAACGAGATCACCCCGGGAAACTTCATCTTTCGGACCCGGGAGTTCGAACAGATGGAGATGCAGTTCTTTGTGCAGCCGGGAACCGACAGCGAGTGGTTCGACCGATGGCGGGAGTGGCGCATGGAGTGGCACCGTTCCCTCGGCCTC
>DATFQK010000409.1:0-2029 GCA_035264345.1 Gemmatimonadales bacterium
AGCGTCGAGCAATCTCATCGAAGCATCCGATCTCGCCATGGCCAACCCATAGCGGAGTCAGGTGCCCCACCCCACGACCGACAGCACGTGTCTCACAAGAGCCTAGACATCAGGTGTCTCACATGTGCCTTGACTCAACACTGGCTATAGCCCGCTGAGACGCTGACAAGTCGGAGTTGCTGGTGGTCGACTCAGCCCACTACTCAGCAGCGCTTCCTGCCCTTTCTGAGGTCCCACGATTCGCTTCCGGGAGTCCAGTTCAAAACACTGGCACGCTCCATGAATTCGTCGCTCGTGATGTCGCCGCGCGCAAACCGCTCGGCGAGGATGCGTTTCGCCTCAGCTTCGGGTGAGCGGCTGGGGGCCCATGCCGAGGACCCGAGCTGCCCGTTCCGAACCAGGAAGAACAACAAGGTGCCTAACACGAGCAGCAAGAACAAGAAGAACATGGCAGCTCCTAAGAATGGTGCGAAGGGCGGCACTGCGCCGCTGGCGAATGTTGAGGGCTCGCCAGCTCCCCAGTGAGGGCCGTGATGGTGATGATGACCGAAGCCGCCCTCCAGCGGGATGAGTAGTGGGGTCGTCATGATCCCATTGTGAGCCGGGCTACCTGGGACCCGCATCGGCCGAAAAGCGGCTCTTTGACTACGTTCTCTGACGTAGCCGGGATACGGCGATCAGGCGATGTGCAGCCCGGGCGGCCGGTCTAATGTCAAGACGACCGCATCTCGTCACAAATCGAGGAGGGCACCATGCGGGTCGAGGCCCGGCGTGCGCTCCTCGTGGACTCCGTCATCGGATTTACATTGCCGTTGACCAGCTGGATGGCCTCGTTCTATGTCTGGGCGGGTTCGGAGTTCGGCCGGCCGGAGTGGCGTCACGGACCACCTCGCCAGATGGTGGCCAGCATTGATCCCTCTCCATGGGTGTTGCCAGCGGTGACCCTTCTCGGACTGGGAGTGGCCACCCGGCGAATTTGGCCCCGTGCCGCCTTCATTGCAACGGTCGTTGGAGTGGGCGCATATCTGGCGACCGGGTCGACCTTCGCCCCGATCTTTCTGGGCCCTGCGCTTGCTGTGTATTCAATGGCGGGTGGCGCGTCGATCTTCGCCGATCGGACACCTGCAGAGGCCCCTGGGCGAGCGTTGCCACCACTGCACGGCTGGGCACCACTGCTCGTCCTGCTCGTGCCGATGATCATGGCCGGGTACTGGCAGGAGCCGTACTTGGGCCTGCTCGATCCCGCCTTCTACGGTGGCTTGTTGAGCGTGATTGCGATCGCGGTTGTCCCAGCCGTGATCGCCCTGCTGGTGCGGAGTCGCCGAGAAAGCGAACGCGAGGTTCGTGAGCAGGAACGCCGCCGTTACGCGTACGAGGAACGGCTCCGGATCGCCCGCGACGTTCATGACGTGGTCGGCCACAGCCTTGCCGTGATCACCATGCAAGCCGGGGTGGCGCTTCATTTGCTGGACAAGGAGCGGACAGCCCACCCGCGTCCGGATCAGGTGGCGTCCTCTCTGGAAGCGATCAAGAAGACGAGCCGTGAGGCGCTGGCAGAGCTCCGGACGACACTTGAGGTCTTTCGAGCAGACGCTGAGGAGCCGCGGAGTCCGTTGCCCGGATTGGATCGACTCGACGACCTGATAGATGGGCTGCGCTCCGCTGGCCGGGATGTGACGCTGATCCGCGAGCAGTCTGGTGATGATCTTCAGGAGCTACCTGCGGCAGTGGACCAGGCGGCGTTTCGGATCATCCAGGAATCGCTCACCAACATCGTCCGGCATGCCCCGGCGGCTCACGCCACCGTGCGCCTGACTCGCCAGGCCGGAACGTTGACCATCGAGGTGTACGACGATGGACCTGCGGTCAGTGTGCCGCCCGATGGGAACGGGATCCGTGGTATGCGTGAGCGGGCTCGAGCGGTAGGCGGTGCCGTTCGAGTCTCGGTGCGCGAGCCGAGCGGGCTGGCGGTACGAGCCGACCTGCCGCTGGTGGGAGCGGAGGCGCGGTGACCATCTCGGTTGCCCTT
>DATFQK010000410.1:0-4265 GCA_035264345.1 Gemmatimonadales bacterium
GTGGGGAACATGCTGCCGGCGTTTTACCTCTGTGATGGGGCTCCGCTTCCGCTGATGACCATCTGCGTCGATCAGACCGAATTTGTGGTCAACAAGCTGCGTGACCGCGGGACTCACCAGGCGTACGGTGTGGTCACGAATGCCCAGGACTTCATGCGCGTGTTCAGGTTTTACACTGAGCGCTGGGAGCAAACGCAGCGTGACGGCTAGGGGCGTGACCTCGGTCGGCACGGGCTGGGACCGCCTGGCGCAGGCCGTGGCTCAGGTCATTCCAGCCGACGAAGTCGATGGCGTCTGGATCTTCGCCCCGGTTCGGCGGGATGCCCGGGAATGGGGCACGGCAGTGCTGTCCCGGGTGGATGGGGAGCGCCGCCGGATCTATACGGCCGGCTATGTGCTGGCGGTCAAGGGCAAGGAACGAGGGAAGTTCGAGTCTACCATACTCGAAGTCGGTACCGGGCCCCTGGAGGCCTTAGCCCGAGTTCTGCAGGAGGCTCAAGCCCGGCTGGACGACGAACATCCGCCAATCCCGGTAGCTCCGGAGTCCTGGTTCTCCGCCAGTGCCGCTCCCGGCCCTGCGCACCATGGCTCGTCTCGATAACGCGGACGGAGCCGCCCTTCTCGAACGGTTCCGCCGTCACCTTCGGGAGCACCACCAGCCGATCACCCGCCAGCGGGATCTGGTCGCGCAGGTGGTCTTTCATTCCAACGATCATCTCTCGGTAGAGGCCATCCGGCGCCAGCTCAAAGAGCGGGGCGAGCAGGTGGGCCTGGCCACCGTGTACCGCACCCTCGACCTCCTGGTCGAAAGCGGTCTGGTCCGGGCTCATGAGTTCGGTGAAGGGTTCAAGCGCTTTGAGCCCCGGGCGGCTCAGGCCGACCACGAACACCTCATCTGTGAGCGGTGCGGGGTGGTGGTGGAGTTCGCCAACGACCGTCTCGAGCGCATGCTCCCCGTCCTCGCCGACGAGCATGGGTTCCAGCACCGGCGGCATCGAGTGGAGATCTACGGAGTGTGCCGGTCCTGCCGGCAGCGTGAGCTGGGTCCCCTGTGAGCCAACCTGCCGCGCTGGGACTCTTCGTCGCATTTGCCGCAGGGCTCCTGAGCTTTTTGTCGCCCTGCGTGCTGCCCCTGGTCCCCAGCTATCTGGGATTTCTTACCGGCATGACGCTGCCCGAGGTGGTGCAGCGCCGCCGCGTTGCTCTGATCCACGCCGTACTCTTCGTCGGCGGATTCTCTCTGGTGTTTATCCTGCTGGGTGCCAGCGCCACTGCGCTTGGCCGCACGCTGAGCTACTACCAGGTCTGGCTCCAGCGAATCGGTGGTGCGCTCATCGTTGGATTCGGTCTGATCTGCCTCGGGGTGATCCGCAGTCCGCTGTTGGGCCAGGAGCATCGGGTTCAGCTGGAGCACAAGCCGGTAGGATACCTCGGATCAGCCCTGGTCGGGATGGCGTTTGCGGCGGGATGGACCCCTTGCATCGGCCCGGTTCTCGGCGGCATCCTCGGTCTTGCTGCGAGCTCCGGCGACGTACACCGGGGCATGCTGCTCCTGGCGGTTTACTCGGCGGGCCTGGCGCTGCCCTTTCTGCTGGCGGCCCTGGCAATCGAGTGGTTCCTCCGCTGGTTTCAGCGTTTCCGGCCGCTGCTTCCCTGGGTGATGCGAATCAGCGGAGCCTTGTTGGTGCTGGTTGGAGGGCTGCTGATGACGGGGCAATTCACCCGGCTGGCAGCCTGGCTGCAGAGCCTTACACCTGAGCTACTACGGAACAACTTGTAAAGCGGAGCGAGCCTAGGCCCGCCCACCCCTCACGTTTGCGCTGGTCCCGCTCACGCTTTCCTCCAGCTCCTCCTCCATCTGCTGCCGGCGCAGCAGCTCCCAGTAGCGGCCACCCGCGGCCAGCAGCTCGGCGTGAACACCCTGTTCGACAATACGGCCGCCATCGAGTACCAGGATCCAGTCGGCATCGCGAACCGCGGCGAGGCGGTGGGAGACGATGATGCTGGTCCGGCCGGAGAGTGCGCTCCGAAGCCCCGCCAGAATGCGAGCCTCCGTCTGAGCGTCCACCGCGCTGAGCGCGTCGTCCAGCACAAAGATCGGCGGGTCCTGGGCCAGCGCCCGCGCAATGGCCGCTCGTTGCTTCTGGCCGCCAGAGAGATTGATCCCTCGCTCGCCGATCAGGGTCTCGTATCCCTCCGGCAAAGCCGGCAAGGCCTCGGTCAGCTGCGCCACGCGGGCTACTTCGTCCAGTCGCCCATCGTCGGGCGCACCGAGAAGGATATTGCGGCGCAGGCTCTCGCCGAAGAGAAAAGTTTCCTGGGGCACGAACCCGACAGCGTGTCGAAGGTCGTCAAGGGCCAGCTGTCGGATATCGATATCGTCGATCAGCACCGAGCCCCGGTCGGGATCGTAGGCCCGGACCAGAAGATCGACCAGCGTGGACTTGCCTGAGCCGGTAGGGCCTACGATGGCCAGCGAGGCTCCTGGCCGCACCCTGAACGAGATCTCCTGCAGGACCCAGCCCCGGTCCTTCGCGCCGGGATAAGCGAACCAGACGTCTCGAAACTCCACGGCTCGGGCCCGGCCCGCTGGTGGGAGGACCACGGGTGAGAGAGGGCTGGTAATGGCCGGCTGCTCCCGAAACAGCTGGTTGATTCGGCCCATGGATGCAGCTCCCCTCTGCACCAGATTGACCGCCCAGCCGAGCGCAATCATTGGCCAGACCAACATCGCGAGATACACGCCGAAGGCTACGAACTCGCCCGCCGAAACCGAGCCAGACATCACCAGCCTCCCGCCGGCGTACAGCACCACCAGTCCGCTCGCGCCGCCCAGCAGGGTGAGCAGAGGGTAGAACGCACCCTGGACCCGGGCCAGCCCGAGGTTCCGCTCCATATATTCTTCGCTCAGTTGGCGGAAGTGCTGGATTTCGGCGCCTTCCTGCCGATATGCTCGGACCACGCGTACGCCGGAGAGGTTCTCGTGAGCGTGAGTGGTGAGCTCGCTGAACTGCGCCTGAATCGCCTGAGACCGAACGTGAATCATGTGGCCTAGAGAGACCATCGCGACTGGAAGCCCCAGGAGGGGTATCAGGGCCAGCAGGGTCAGCCGGGGACTGATGGTGACCATCGCCGGCGCTACCAGCAGGGCGCGTATGGTAGTATCGACCAGGTACATTAGAGCGGGTCCCGCCACCATCCGGACCGCGAGCAGGTCGTTGGTTGTGCGGGCCATCACATCACCGGTCGGGTACCGGTCGTAAAATTCGGCCGACATCAGCTGCAGGTGGACGTACAGTTGGTCTCGCAAGTCGGTCTCAACGCGACGGCTACCGCTGTTGAGTAGCTCGCGCATTCCGTAGCGGGCCAGACCACCGGCCAGAGCAACGGCAAGCAGCAAAGCGACCGCCTCCTGCACGTGGCGAAACTCGCCCCCGGCTCGGAGGGCATCGATGCCCTGTTGGAGAAAACGGGGGCCGAGAGTCGCGAAGAAGTTCGACACGACCACGAGGGTCAAGCCGACAAGGTAGGCTCGGCGGTATGGCTGGAGATAAGGGAGAAGGGTCCGCAGCTCACGCATAACAGAGCTGGAATGTCACTGGGCCGCGGAACCCGAGCAAGTCACATCAAGGAGGCTTCGATGCCGAGAACCATGATTGCAGCGCTGACCTTTGTGGCCATCGTGGCCTGCGGCCGGGGCGACCGGGAGCAGACCTCCACGGCGGACAGTCTGAGCCGTGACCTTCAGCTGGCGCCGGTAGACACGACGGCCGAGTTGAACGATCGCCCCACTGCGAGCGCCCCCACTCCGGCGCCGGCCCCACGAACGCCCAGCAGGCCCAGCCGGCCAACCACGTCCTCGCCGAGCAGCCCCCCGGCGACCGCGTCGACGCCCACCACGCCGGCCCCGGCGCCTTCCACGACGACCAGCTCGGCTGCGAGTCTGGCCGCCGGCACCAGTCTGACCGCCGCGACCACGGCTGAGATCCGGTCCAACAAGAACAAGGTGGGCGACACGGTCATGGCGAAGATCGCCAACGACGTGAAGGACAAGTCGGGTCGCGTCGTTATTCCTGCCGGGTCCGAGGTCGCGCTGAAGGTGACCGCAATCAAGGAATCTGAGAATAAGAGCGACACGACCGGCACCCTGACCCTGCAGCCGACCTCGGTGACCATCAACGGTGAGTCCTATCCGATAGCCGCCAGAATCGACCACGTGGGAAGCAAACTGGAGGGCCGCAAGACCGGTGCGGGTGACATCGCCA
>DATFQK010000411.1:0-7773 GCA_035264345.1 Gemmatimonadales bacterium
GACGGCAAGCACGAGCATCCGACGCAGGGCCTGCTGGACATGCTCACCCTGCGTGACCGGTTCGGCCGGATCAAGGGACTCAAGATCGCGATCTGCGGCGACATTCTGCACAGCCGGGTGGCCCGGAGCAATATCTGGGGGCTCACCAAGCTGGGCGCGGAAGTGGGGGTGTGCGGGCCGGCGCCGCTGCTGCCTCGGCACGTCGAGGAGCTGGGCGTCACCATCCTGCCCCGGATCGAGGACGCCATCCAGTGGGCCGACGCGCTCAACGTGCTCCGGCTTCAGCTCGAGCGAATGGAGACCGGATTTCTTCCGTCCCTCCGGGAATACAACCGGGTGTTCGGGGTAACCAGTGAGCGGCTGGCCCGGGCGCCGAAAGAGCTGCTGATTCTGCATCCTGGCCCGATGAATCGAGGCGTGGAGATCGACAGCGACGTGGCGGACGGACCGCACAGCGTGATTCTGCCGCAGGTGACCAACGGCGTGGCCGTCCGGATGGCAGTGCTCTACCTGTTGGCTGGAGGAGCACCCGACTGGGCCAGTGATGGGGAGAGCCAACGGTGAGGCCGATTCTGATTCGCGGCGGGCGGGTGATCGATCCCGCGCGCGGGGCCGACGGCGTCGCCGACGTCTATCTGCAGGACGGCAAAGTCGCCGGCGTGGGCCGAAGCCTCGGCTCGCCGGACGACGCACTCACCATCGATGCCAGCGGGAAGGTGGTGTCGCCCGGTCTAATCGACTTGCACGTGCATCTGCGCGAGCCGGGACAGGAGGATCTGGAGACGGTGGCGTCCGGTTCCATGGCCGCGGCGGCGGGAGGATTCTCCGCCGTGTGCGCCATGCCCAACACCGATCCGGTCACCGACAATCAGGCTGCGGTGGGATTCATCGTGAGCCAGGCCCAGCGCGCGGGAAAGGCGCGGGTGTATCCCATCGGCGCCATCTCTCTGGGACAGAAAGGGCAGCAGCTCGCCGAGTTCGGCGAGCTGGTCGGGGCAGGGGCGGTCGCGGTCAGCGACGATGGCAAGCCGGTGGTCTCGAGCCATCTGATGCGCACCGCCCTGGAGTACGCCCGCACCTTCGGCATTCCGGTGGCGGATCATTGCGAAGATCCAACGCTGTCGGCCGGCGGCGCCATGCACGAGGGCATCGTCTCGACCCGACTCGGGCTCAAGGGAATTCCCTCGGCGGCCGAGGAGATCATGGTGGCCCGTGACATTCTCCTGGCGGAGCACACCGGCGGCCACGTGCATCTCTGTCACATGTCCACCCGTGGCTCGGTGGAGCTGATTCGCCGCGCCAAGGAGAATGGGATTCGGGTGACGGCTGAAGCGTGTCCCCATCATTTCACCCTGACGCACGAGCAGTGCGAGGGCTACAACACCAACGCCAAAATGAACCCGCCGCTCAGGGAACCGGAGGATCGGGAGGCGATCCGCCAGGGACTCAGGGACGGAACCATCGACGCCATCTGCACCGACCACGCGCCCCATCACTACGATGCCAAGGAGCGCGAGTTCGATGACGCGCCCAACGGCATCATTGGACTGGAGACGGCCTTCGGCCTCGCGGTCACCGAGCTGGTCGGTACCGGAGTGCTCTCGCTCTGCGATCTGATCAACCGGATGAGCACCGCGCCGGCCCGCATCTTCAACCTGCCGGGCGGGTCACTGGCACCGGGCGCCCCCGCCGACGTCACCATCAGTGACCCCGCGGCAGAGTGGACCGTGGACCCCGCCCGGTTCTTTTCCCGGAGCCGGAACACCCCATTCGGCGGACGGCGCCTGACCGGCCGAGCCGAGCTCACAATCGTGCGGGGCCAGGTGGTCTATCGGCGGGAGGGGGATGCCTGACGATCTGGATGAGGTCGATTCGCTAGATCGTTGTCCCAGCGGGTACCGCGGGCCGAGCACTCAATTAGATTTAGAGATCATCCCCTGATGACGTACATCCCCAAAATGCGTGGTTGCCGGCGATAGGATTGCTCGCGGCTGAGCCTCCGGTTCGCCCGGCCTGGCGCACACAAGGGGGGCCAGATCGGCCGAGTCCCGAAATCGTTGGTTAGACCGGATGAGAGGAACGTCTCCCATGAACAAAACGATGCAGGAAGCTGAAGCCACCATCGAGGAGCTGCTGGAGCAGCGCCGGCAGTACGAGGAGTGGTTGAACAAGCTCGATGCCTCAGGCGACAAGGCTCCGCCGACGGTGCGGCAGCGGGTGCGGGGCGACTACGAGGCCCGGCTGCAGGGCGTCATGGAGCAGCTGCGGGGCCGGGGCGCCGCCATCAGCGAGGAGCTCGAGCGGCATCACGCCTCTCAGGCGGAGCTCGACCGGCAGCGTCGGGCGGCCGAAGAGGCTCTGGCCGAAGCAGAAGTTCGTCATTCGGTGGGAGAGTACTCGGAGGACGAGTGGCGCCGGGTGAGTGAGGACAGCCGCCGCGAGATCGAGCAGCTCAGAAATCGCCTGCGCAGCATCGGAGCGGAAATCACCCGCCTTACCGGAATTCAGGGCGTCATCAGCACGCCGCGCAATGCCGGGTCCAGTGCCCCGCCCCCGCCTCCGCGGCCCGCGCCGCGACCCGAGGTGGTTGAGCAGGCCCCCATGGTGACCAACATCGCCGAACCGGTCGACGAGTCGAGCCGGTATGCGCCACCCAACGCAGCGAGACCAGTACCGGAGGCTGCGCCGGCAGGAGACGAGCTGGAGTTTCTGAAATCAGTGTCGGACGAGGAGCCGAGACCGCGAGGCCGGCCCAGCAATCCTGGAATGGCGGCACCGACCGTCACGAGCGCTCCGCCGAAGGCTCAGGAACCGGCGGTACAAACCATCCCCACGGTGAGCAAAGCGGCGGCGGGCGTAGCGAAGACCCTCAAGTGTGGCGAATGCGGCACGCTGAACCGGCCGACCGAGTGGTATTGCGAGCGATGCGGGGCGGAGCTGGCGGGAGTGTGAGAAACGGGAAGAAAAAGCGTGAGCGGGGAAGAACAGCGTGACGGTAACTGCAGAGCGTGAGCGGTGAAGGGGATACAGATCCTAGAAAAACCGAGGGGCGCCTGAGCGCCCCTTCTCACATCCTGGCCGATATCTCCCGCTTACGTTTTTGTTTTCCCGCTCACGCTGTTTTCACCCGCTTTGGTCCCGACCAGCTTCGCCAGCCGGCTCTTCTGCCGGGCGGCGGCGTTCTTGTGAATGATGTTCTTCTGGCCGGCACGATCCAGCAGCTTGACCGCGTCGGCGTAGGCGGCCTGGGCCTCGGCGCCGGTGGCGGTGCGCACCCGCTTGAGCGCGGTGCGGAGCTGGCTCCGTTGGGTACGATTTTGGGTGGCTCGGGCGCGACCTTGACGCATGCGTTTGGCGGCAGACCTGATTCGGGGCACGGCAACCTCAGACAGAAGAAGGATTCATCCGGAAACAGGTCCGGCGTGTTGAAGGCGAAAACATAGAGCTGTGACACTGCAAGGTCAAGCGGTGAATGACTTTGACTTTGGCCTTCAGGTCCGTTTAACCTTCGGCGGCCTCGCATAGGATGGTTCCCTGGACCAACAACTCGGCGACTTCGTGCTCGCGCTTCCCATGCTGGTGTTTGCCATGGTCGCTCACGAATACGCCCACGCGGCAGTCGCGCTTCGCCAGGGCGATGACACCGCCTACATGCTCGGCCGCGTGACTCTGAATCCGCTTCCGCACATCGATCCCTGGATGAGCATTCTGCTCCCGGCCCTGCTCTGGTTCGGGTCGGGAGGCAGATTCACCTTCGGCGGCGCCAAACCGGTGCCGGTGAACCCGCGCAAATTCAGAAATTATCGCAAAGGCGATATCCTGGTTTCGGCCGCCGGGGTGACCACGAATCTCATCCTGGCCCTGGTGTGGTCGGTGGCTTTTGTGGTGGTCGGCATGCTCGCGCCGGCCTTGAGCAGCATGACCGCCGTGCTGGATACCTTGCAGCGCATGCTGGTCTATGGGATCTGGCTCAATCTGGTCCTCTGCTTCTTCAATCTGATTCCGGTTCCGCCGCTCGACGGCTCGCATCTGCTGTACCATGCGTTACCCCCGCGCGCGGGGAGCTGGTACCGCGGGCTCCAACGATTCGGCTATCTCCCGATCTTTGCCCTGATGTTTCTGTTTCGGCCGGTTATGGCGTTGCTGCTGACACCCGCGTTCAAGGCGATGGGATTTCTCCTTCACATCATTCTCCCATTCAGCGTAGGTGACGGATGGAACATCTTTCAGTGATGACCGCGCCAGCTCCGGAGGCCCCGACCACCGCGCTCGGAGCCGGTCCCGGCTTTGTGGTGGAGCTGGAAGCCTTTTCCGGTCCGCTGGATCTGCTGCTGCACCTGTTGCGCGAAGAGCAGCTCGAGATTGCGGACATCCCTATCGCTCGGATTGCGGACCAGTTTCTCCAGGCCATCCACGAGCTGGGTCTCAATCAGGCCGCGGACTATCTGGATATGGCCAGCCGGCTGGTGCGGCTCAAGGCGCAAATGCTGCTGCCCCGCCGGCCCGAGGAGGACGGATGGGAGGATCCCCGGGCGGAGCTGGTGCGGCGGCTGCTCGAGTATCAGCAGATCCGGGAGGTTGCGGTCTGGATGGGGCGGGCGGCCGAGCGCCGCTCCGAGCTCCTCGCCCGAGGTTATCTGCCGCCACCACCGGCCCAGCCGCCGCCACCGCTCACCCTCGAGATCCTCGATCTGCTCTCCGCGGTGGAGCGGGTCCTGGCCAACATTCCATTTCCGGTTCTGCATCGGGTCGTAGCGCGGCCGCTGGATGTAGAGACCGCCACCCGCCGGATCGAGACGCTGCTGGCGGAACAGGAGGAGATTCGCTGGCTCGACGCCCTTGGTGCCCGGCCCACCATTGTCGACGTGCTCTCCACCTTGCTGGCGCTGCTGGAGCTGGCCAAGCGAGGCAGCGTGCGGCTGATGCAGCCCACACCCTTCTCACCCATGGTGATTGCCCGTGACTCCGCTCGCACAGCTGCTTGAAGCCGCGCTCTTCTCCGCGTGCCGCCCCATTACCGCCGAGGAGATGGCGACACTCGATCCCGATGCCACGGTGGCTGATGTCAGGGTCGCGCTGGAACAGCTTCGGGAGCACTACGACTTCGATCAGCACGGAGTCGAGCTGGTCGAGCTGGCCGGCGGGTACCAGATCCTCACTCGGGCGGTGTACGCCGCGGCGCTGGAGCGGGCGCAGTTCTCGGTCCGGACCCCAAAGCTGAGCGCCGCCACGTTGGAGACGCTGGCTGTCATTGCGTACCGTCAGCCGGTGGGCCGAATCGAGATCGAGGAAATCCGCGGCGTCTCCGCCGGTGGGGTGCTTCGCTCGCTGCAGGAGCGCGGATTGATCGAGGTGGTCGGACGGAGCGACGCGCTGGGCCGCCCCTTGTTGTACGGCACGACGCCGCTCTTTCTCGAGCTGCTCGGTTTGCGAGATCTGGCCGACTTGCCCAAGGCCGAAGAGCTGACCATTGCTCTCAGACCGCATCGCGCGGTGGCCGAGGGCGCCGACGACGCGGCCGCGTACGTCGAGGCGGAATCGTGAGTGAGATGCGGCTCCAGCGGGCGCTGGCCCGCGCCGGAGTCGCATCGCGCCGGGCGGCTGAGAAGCTGATCGAAGACGGGCGGGTGCGGGTAGACGGCAAAACGGCAACGCTGGGCATGAAGGTCGACCCGGCACGGCAGAAGATCACCGTGGGCAATCGCGCGGTGAAGCTGCGGGAGCGCCGCTGGCTGGCCTTCCACAAGCCGCTCGGGGTGGTCACCACCGCCAAGGACGAAGAAGGCCGGCGGACGGTTCTGGACTTCATCCCGGACACCACCGCCCTGACCTACGTCGGCCGGCTCGACGTGATGACCACGGGGCTCTTGCTGTTGACCACCGACGGCGAGGCGGTTCACCGGCTGACCCATCCGCGCTACCATATTCCCCGACGCTACACCGCCCTGGTACACGGCCGTCCTGCCGCGGAAATCGCGAAGGCGGTGCGGGAACGGGTGGTGATCGACGGCCGCGCGGTGGTGCCCAGCGAGGTGAAGGTCCGCCCTGGCACCGAGGGTCGAAGCATCCTGGACCTGACGCTGGACGAAGGACGAAACCGGATCGTCCGGCGCTGGTGCGAAGCGCTGGGACTCAAGGTTGACCGGCTGGCCCGGCTGTCCTACGGTCCGGTACGCCTGGGCGATCTGCCGCCCGGCCGCTATCGTCCCCTGACTCCACGCGAGGAGGCAGCACTGTACCGGGCCATCCAACTCGATCCTGACCATGAAACCGGCCCCGGCCGGCGGGCGTCGGGTCAATCATCCCGCGGAGCCACGCATAGATGAGCGCGCCCAAGCTGTCCAAGAAGCCGGCCGAGATGCTGCCGGTGCCCCGGATCCTGAAAGAGGTCTCCCGCCGGATCGTCGGCCAGGATGCCATGGTGGAGCGTCTCCTGGTTGGGCTTTTGACCGGCGGGCACATTCTGCTGGAAGGCGTTCCCGGTCTGGCCAAGACGCTGGCGGTCCGCACGCTGGCGGAGATCATCCACGCCTCCTTCTCCCGGATCCAGTTCACGCCCGATCTCCTGCCGGCGGACGTGATCGGCACCATGGTGTTCAACCAGAAGTCGCAGGACTTCCACGTCAAAAAGGGGCCGCTGTTCGCCCAGATCATCCTGGCCGACGAGATCAACCGGGCTCCGGCCAAGGTGCAGGCGGCCCTGCTCGAGGCTATGCAGGAGCACCAGGTCACCATCGGCGGCTCCACCTATCCTCTGGAAGAGCCGTTCCTCGTGCTCGCCACCCAGAACCCGATCGAGAGCGAGGGCACCTATCCGTTACCGGAGGCGCAGCTCGATCGCTTCATGCTGAAGGTCAGGGTGGGATATCCCAGCCGGGATGAAGAGAAGGAAGTGCTGTTGCGGATGAGTGGCGGTCAGGAGATTACGGTGGAGCGCCTGCTCGATCCAGAGTCGATCCTGGCGGCGCGCCAGGCCATCGCCAATCTGTACATGGATCAAAAGGTGGTGGACTACATCGTCGACCTGGTGCGGGCAACGCGCGAGCCCGGGCTGGTCGGACTGGCAGACCTCAAGCCGCTGGTGGCGTTCGGCGGGTCGCCCCGGGCCTCCATCGCGCTGGCCCAGGCCGCCCGGGCACATGCCTTCCTGCGGGAGCGGGCCTACGTGGTGCCCGAGGACGTGCGGGCTCTCGCTCCCGACGTGCTCCGCCACCGGATCGTGCTCACGTTCGAGGCGGAAGCCGAGGATGTAACGACCGACGATGTGGTGACCCGGGTGCTGGGCGCGGTGAGGGTGCCGTGAGTCGAGTCGCGAGTCACGAGTCGCGAGTCTCGCACTAGTATCCACAAGCCAGCCGCAGCCTCATCCACTCGTGACTCGTGACTCGTGACTAAAAACAATCCCGTCACTCCCGAAATCCTCAAACAAGTCAAGTCGATCGAGCTCCGCACCCGCGGGCTGGTCGGGTCGCTGTTTGCCGGAGAGTACCGCTCGGTTTTTCGGGGGCAGGGGATGGAGTTTGCGGAAGTCAGAGCCTACGAGCATGGCGACGATTTCCGCGCGATCGACTGGAATGTCTCGGCCCGGCTGGCGAGTCCCTACGTCAAGACCTTTACCGAGGAGCGCGAGCTCACCCTGATGCTGGTGGTGGATCAGTCGGGCTCTACCCGATTCGGTGAGCCGCAGACCAAAGCAGGGCTGGCGGTGGAAGTCGGAGCGGTGCTCGCGCTGGCCGCCGCCTACCATAACGACCGGGTGGGAGCGCTGCTCTT
>DATFQK010000412.1:0-3787 GCA_035264345.1 Gemmatimonadales bacterium
CGCTCTTCGCCGCGGCCAGCACCATGATCAGGTACCCGAGCCCGAGAGCGACCAGTCCCAGCGCCATCTTGGTCTGCGTGCTCGGCGCCCGGGACCCGAGCCTCTGCCACCAGCGCGCTAGTACGGGAGCAAGTAGAAGGACAAAGAGAGGGTTCACGGCCTGAAACCAGGCCGCCGGTATTTTCCCCTGTGGCAGCCATCCCGCTGCCCAGCCGCTCAGGGCTCGGTCCGTCCGCTGCGCCGCGAAGAGATTGAGGGACGAGCCCACCTGCTCGAAGGCCAGCCAGAAAAAGACCACGAAAATCGTTATCAGTGCCAGCGCCAGTATTCGCTGCCGCTCTTGCGCAGTCAGTGAACCCCCGGGCGCTCGAGCGTTCGCAGACGTGCCGGTAGAGGCGAGCGGTCGCATTCCGACCCGGGGAAGCCGATTGCTCCTGGTCCCCAGATAAAAAGCCAGGCCGATGAGCATGCCGGCGCCAGCCATCCCAAAGCCCCAGGACCAGCCGAACCGCGGACTGGCTGCAAACCAGGCGCACACCAAAGGACCCAGCAGGGCGCCGAGATTGATTCCCATATAGTAGAGGGTGAAGCCGGAATCGCGGCGGAGGTCCTGGGGCGAGTAGAGCTGGCCCACCATGGTGTACACATTGGGCTTGAAGAACCCGGTCCCAATGATGACGAGGACCAGCCCGCCGTAAAATGCCGGCTCGGTGCCCAGGGCCAGGGTGAAATAGCCGAGGCAGATGATGGCGCCGCCAATGGCGAGCGAGCGGTTGGCTCCGAGAAGGCGGTCGGCCAGCCACCCACCCGCTACCGGAGTCAAATACAGCAAACCGTTGTACCAGCCATACAGCCGGCTGGCATGTCCCGGGCTCCAGCCCAGACCGCCTGTCGCAGTGTCGATCAGGTACAGGATGAGCAGGGCGCGCACCCCGTAATACGCGAACCGTTCCCAGAGCTCGGTCACGAAGAGAACCAGAAGCCCTGGCGGGTGGCGATCTATCTGGGGACCTCCGCCTGAACCAGAGACGACAGGAATGTTCGGACCGCCGGTACCCCGTCCAGCCGGAACCGGGCATGAGTTGCTCCGGGACCGACCTTGATCGTGACCGCCTCTGGGGGGAGCACGGTGAATAAGTCCTCGTCGGTCCGATCGTCCCCGATTGCGAGGATGACCACGGAGGCCAGCCGGTCTGGAGGAATAGGTGGAACGATTCTTCCCTTGTGAATTCCATAAGGGCGGATCTCGATCACCTTGTGGCCCGCCAGAATCTCGACCGGCTGATTGCTGAGCAATTGCGCCAGGTGCAGTCGCAGCTCGTTGGCTCGTCGAGCACCGGACTCCTGGTCCGCCATGCGGTAGTGCCACGCCAGCGCGACCGATTTCTCCTCCGTGAGGGAACCTGGGGTCCGGGAGGTGATCTCCCGGAGAATTCCCAGAGCCGGCTCCCGCCAGGCCGGCCCTAGTTCACCGGCGGGAATCCACTCGCGTTCGCCGACCGCGCGCGACCAGAACCCGTGTTCGGCGTGCAGCGCAATCGGCAGCCTGCCCAGCCACTGCTCCAGCGTCTCACGCGCTCGCCCGCTCACCACATGCAATTCGGTATTTGGCCGGCTGGCGAGCGCAGCCAGCAGCTCCAGCAAGAGCGGGTCGGGCCGAGCCAGCTCCGGTGTAGCCGTGTAGGGCACCAGGGTCCCGTCATAGTCCAGGAGAACCAATAAACTTTCTGCGTCCTGCAGCCGCGCCGTCAGCTCCTGCTGCGCAGCGGCGCCCGAGCCTGGGGTCCGGCGCGTGATAGTCGCGGCGTGGGTGATGCTTTCCAGCTGCTCGAGAAAGCTTGCCGCCCAGCGGTGCACGTCATACGCCTCGACCCGCGCTCGCAGAGGACTGAGCCGCGCTCGGCGCTCTTCAGCGGCCATGGACAAGGCCCGGTAGTAGCTCTCCGCGCTGGCTTCCACATCGTACGGATTCACTACGATGGCCTCCGGCAATTCCCAGGATGCGCCGGCAAACTCGCTCAGAATCAGGACTCCGTCTCCGTCGATCCGCGAGGCCACGAACTCTTTGGCCACGAGATTCATCCCGTCCCGAAGCGGGGTAACCAGCATGACGTCCGCCGCCCGGTATAGCGCCACCAGCTCCGGTTCCGACAGGCCTCGATAGATGTAGTGAACCGGCACCCAGCGGGGCGTACCAAAGGCGCCGTTGATCCGGCCAACCAGGCCGTCGACCAAGGCCCGAAAGTCCTGGTAGGCCTCGACATTGGTTCGGGAGGGCACCGCCACTTGAACCAGTCTCACCCGCTCCCGCAAATCGGGGTGCGCCTCCAGCATCCGCTCGTAGGCAAGCAGTCGCCGGGGAATGCCTTTGGTGTAGTCCAGTCGGTCCACTCCCACCAGCAGCTTCAGGTTTCCGTTGTCCTTGAGTGCCGCGGCCTCCGCCTCCACCCCGGGAGCCTCAGCCATTTTCCGGAACGACTCGGCGTCGATCCCCATGGGAAACACCCCCAGGCGGACTTCCCGATCGGCCAGCTGCACCCGATCGATGTCCACCGTGAGTCCCAGGATTTGGGTGAGCGAGGAGGCGAAGTGTCGCAGGTAGGCGGGTGTGTGAAAGCCAACCAGGTCGGCCCCGAGCAGCCCCCGGAGCACGCGATCGCGTTCGGGCAGGGTACGGAACAGCTCCTCGCTGGGAAAGGGAATGTGAAGGAAGAAGCCGACTCGGGCATCGGGCAGCCGCCGCCGCAGCAGTTGGGGAAGCAGCAGCAGCTGATAGTCGTGGACCCAGATCAGATCGCCGGGCTGATAGTGCCGGCCGACAATCTCGGCGAACTGCTCGTTAACCTCGACGTAGGCGTCCCAGTCTCTGACGTGGAGCGGGATCTGGTCGAGCAGATAATGAAAGAGGGGCCACAGCACGCCGTTGGAGTACCCCTCGTAGTATCGGGCTACCTGTGCTCCGGTGAGTGGTACGGCCACCAGCCGCATGTCCGCCAGCTTTTCCCGCAACGCGTTTCGCTGCTGCTCCGACAGATCCTCTTCCGTGCTGCCGGACCAGCCGATCCAGACTCCGCCGGACTGCTCGTGGGGGCGCAGCAATCCGGTTGCCAGACCACCCGTACTCTTTTGGACATCCACCCCGGATTCGGTGGGGCTGACCGTCACCGGCAGCCGATTGGCGACGATGATGACCCGGGGCACTACCGCGGCCAGACCTGGTTACTGCGGTCGAGGTCGGGGAATTCCTTTTCCGCGTCGATTTCTATGCTGCGAATGGCGGGCTCCCGCGCCACCCGGATGGTCTGGCGCCGCTCGCCCTTGAGCCAGACGTCGGCCGGCAGAGTGTCGTGCTCGACCGGGCCACTGATTCGGGTGACCGTCAGATGGACCGGCATGGGGATTTTGCCTTGGTTGAGCACCACGATATCGAGTGAGTTGGCGGTGGTGGTCACGGTATCGATGCCCTGATCCAGTTTCCAGGTCTCGAAGAACCAGCTGCGCCAGAACCAGGACAGATCCCGGCCGGACACGTTCTCGAACGTGTTGAACAGGTCGTACGGGGTAGGGTGCTTATAGGCCCAGCGCCGAATGTATTCCTTATACGCCTTGTTGAAAGTGTCTGGTCCCAGCACACCCCGGAGCGCCACCATGATGGTGGCCGGCTTGTAGTAGCTCGCGACGCCGTAAGAAGGGTAGTTGGGATAGTGGTCGCCGTGGTGGATCAGCTCGACCTCGCTCTCCGTCTCCGCAAAGTCGAGATAATTCTTCCGATTCCGCGCCTCGTCGT
>DATFQK010000413.1:0-2949 GCA_035264345.1 Gemmatimonadales bacterium
TCGCTCTTCGAGGTGAGCGCCGAAACGTCCGAGCTCATTCGCTGGATCTGCCACATCCAGCCGGCCAGCAGGAGCAGCAGACCCAGGACCGCAATGCGAACCCAACGGTAGGCTGTCCGGGACGGGCCTTGCAGCGGAAAGGCGGCCCCGTACCGGCGTCGAGCCAGCGCGGCCAGAGGCCAGGCGATCAGGGTCAGGAGCATCACCGCCAGGCTCAACTCGGCAAGTGGCACCAGCCATGAGGGAGACTTCCACCACCGGGTAGGCCGAAACACGATGAAGGGAGAGATCTCGTCTCCGCTCAACATACTGACCCGTCCGCTCTCCACCTTGGCCCCGGCCACATTCCTGCCGTCGACCTCCTGCCAGACAAAGGGCCGGACCTCGCGCCAGTGCTTCGGCTCGCCGTTCAGACTGGTGAGGTACGGCAGAGTAATGCTGGTGTCAGGATTGACCGTGACCTTACTGGGGCTGATCAGGTCGGTTACGCCGAAGAAGTTGGAGACGGAATGGCGCGAGCTCTCGTACTGGCCAGCCACCTGCTTCGCATGGGTGTAGGCGATCTGCGGGTCCAGCGGCCTGGTCGTGTCGCGAGCCGGCAGATAGCGGTCGGCGAACTGCTCGAAGACCGCGCTCCGGATGGGGCCCGCCGCGCCGGCCTTGCCGGGGCTGTTCATCGAGATGAAGATGCCGATGCCATCGTCGATGAAGAGGTGCAGATCGCTGTGGAACCAGAAGGTGTCGCCCCCGTGGGCGATAGCCCGGTGGCCGTTGCGGTTGGTCTCGTAGAAGCCGAGCAGCATGCGGTTCACTGCGGGCATGAGCGTGAGCGCCGTCGTGTGCATGAGCCTGGCCGTTTCCGGGCGAAGGATCGTGGCACTGCCGAAGCGGCCGTTCTGCAAGTGGGCGATCATGAATCGCCCCATGTCGGCGCCGGAAGCGGACAGGCTTCCCGCGGGGGCGCCCACCACCATCTCGAAGGGCTTGGGCTCTCCGTCGGAGGCGCTCTCATAGCCCTCGGCCATGTCCTGGCGAAGTGATGCCGGCAGCGGCTGGCGGAAGGTCGCGTGCTCCATGCCGAGCGGCTGGAAGATGTGATGCTCGATGTACTGCTCGAACGGCTCGCCCGAGACCCGTTCGACGATGTACCCTGACATCGCGGTGGCGTAGTTGGAGTAGGCGGGCACCGTTCCTGGCGGGTATATCCGCTTCGGAGTCCACGATTTCAGCCACTCGCCGTTGGGCTGCACCTTGGTGGTATCATCGGAGAAGAGGTTGCGGCCGACCTCCTCGAACCCCGGCGTGTGGGTCATGGCATTCCGCAGGGTGATGGGCTTACCGAAGGCCGGAGGGATCTTGAAGTCGAGGTAGGTGTTGACGTCCTGATCGAGGTCGAGCTTGCCCTGCTCGACCAGCTGCATCACCGCGGTCCAGGTGAACAGCTTGGAGACCGAGCCGGGCCGAAACAGCGTGCGGTCGGGATCGACCAGCTTCTTTCGTTTGAGGTCGGCGTAGCCATAGCCCTTCTTGAAGAGGACCTCGCCGTCCTTGACCACCACCACCACAGCGCCGGGGATATCTCCAGTCTGAAGCGCGTAGGGTAAGAAGCCATCGAGCCAGGCCTGTACGTCGGCCCGGGTGAGCTGGGCTGCGCCCGCCGGTGGACCCTCCGGCCCGGCTCGCTCCGTGGGAGGTGCCGGCGGCCTCTGCGCCGGGCGCTGGGCTGTCAGGTCATCCGCGCCGAGGGCCACCAGGAGCAGTCCCACCAGGAATCGTCTCATACGCTCACCTGTCGGTTTAGGGGTGATTCTGCTGGGCGTCCGAACCAAGCTGCTCGAAGGTGAGGTTCTGGATCCGGTACCGCCGCCAGTCCTGATAATCGAAATGCCACCACTCCGCCTCGTAGACGGTGAAGCCCTCCGCTTCCATCGCGTGCCGCAGCAGATCCCGGTGCCACCGCTGGAGCGAGGTACCACCGGGATAGAGCGGGTAGGAGCGATCGCTCATCTCGTCGTAGCCGCCGGTCATCCGAACCGGCTTCCCGGTCTTCAGGTTGTAGAGGGTGATGTCGACCGCGCAGCCGCGGTTGTGCCGCGATCCGTCGGCGGGATTGGCGACGAAGAGGTGCTTGTCCACTGGCGTGCCGTCCCAGAACATCTTGGTCACGTACCACGGCCGATACGCATCGTGCACCAGCAGCCCGTAGCCCAGCGGCTTCAGCCGCAGGGCAGCACGATGGACCGCCTCCGCCGCCGGCCGCTGCATGTAGGCGTGGGCCGAGGTGTAGAACGGTGCGCCCATGAAGTTGTTGGCGGTGGCGTAGCGGATGTCATAGGCGATGGTGGAATCGAGACTCCGCAGCTCGACCAGATCGGTGGGCCGGAAGTCTCCGGTCTCCTCGGGAGGGCTGGCCGCCAGGGCTTCGGTGCGGAGCTCGGTAACGGGTTTGACCGGCGTGATCCGGAAGCTCACCCGGTCGTCCTCGCCGGCCAGGGCTCTGCGCTTGAAGGGAACCGATCCCGCCACGGCGACCGTCGCCCGGCCGTTGGAATTGCGGCGAAAGACGATCTCCTCGCTCTGGTACAGTCCCCGGTCGGGGAAGCGATAGACGTCGCGGGATACCCGGCGCAGCGGATACTCGAAGAACCACTCGATCAGGGCGTTGAGTTTGCCGTCCTTCTCCCGGATGTACAGCACGTCGTGGTCCCAGCCGTATTCGCCGATGAGCCCGGCGAATTCGTCGCCGGCCGCCGCCGGCTTGGGCTGGGCCATGGCCACCTTCGTGGATCCCGGCGTAGGAAGTCGCTTCAGGGTGTCCTTGCCAATGGCGATTCGTCCGGGTGGCAGCGGGACAATGCGAACTTCCTGGCCGGGCTGGTCGGCCAGCACCAACTCCATCGGCTTGGCCGAGGTGCCGGAGTTTCCTGTTTCGCGAACTCCCAGCTCGGA
>DATFQK010000414.1:0-2992 GCA_035264345.1 Gemmatimonadales bacterium
TGGCTCCCGCGCGAAGGTACAACAGCATCGGTGCCACCGGGGTGCCGTTCAAGCGGCCCGCCAGATCATAGTTGCGAGAGCCGAGGACGACCTTGCCAATGTCGCGGATCCGAACGATGGAACCGTCGTCCTTGGCCCGGACAACGATATCGGCGAACTGCTCTGGAGTCTTGAGCCGGCCCAGCGTGGTTACGGGCAACGTCAGCTCGGTTCCTTCGGGAGCCGGCTCGCGTCCCAGGCGGCCGGCGGGACTGGTGGCATTCTGCTCCCGCACCGCCGCGGAGACGTCGCCCGTGGTAATCCCGAGCTGCGCCATCCGATCCGGATCCAGCTGGATCAGCATGGAGAACTCGAGGCCACCGAAGACCAGCGCATTGCCGATCCCGGGGGTGCGCTTGATCTCGTCTTCGACGTACAGCTTCATGTAATTGGTGAGGAACGCTGCGTCGTAGCGGGGATCGTCCGAGGTGAGCGAGACAACACCCAGAATGTCGGTGTTGGCCTTGAGGATGGTGATTCCGTTCTGGCGAACCGCGTCCGGCAGCTGGGGCTCGGCCAGCTTGACCGCATTCTGCACGTCGACCGCGGCCAGGTCCTGGCTCCGGTTGACGTCGAAGTAGATCTGGAGGCTCATCGTGCCGTCGCTGGCGTTGGCCGACGAGTAGTAGAGCAGGCCCTGCAGACCCGACAGCTGCGCCTCGATCGGTGCCGCAACCGCCTCCGCGACGTCTTCGGCCGTGGCACCGGGGAACACCGCCTGGACCTGGACTGCGGGCGGTGTGATCTGGGGATAGCGCGAGATCGGCAGCAGCCGGATGGCGAACACGCCCAGAATGGTGATGATCAGGCTGATGACGATGGCGAGAACCGGCCGCTTGATGAAAAAGTAGTGGACCTCGTCGTCCGCCTCGTCGGGGGCGGGGGGCACTGCTCGTGGATGCGTCATTTTGTGGTTCCAGCCGTGGGTTGCACGTTGCCGCCGGCAGAGCCGCCGACCGCGGCGGTTTCCTCCGGGCCGGCCAGAGCGCTGTCGACCAAGGCGACGGCCCTGACCGGCCGGCCGGGCGCGGCCTTCTGCACTCCGTCTACCACCACCCGATCGCCGGGGCTCAGGCCCTTATCGATGATCCAGAGATTCCCGCTCCAGGGTCCGGGCTGCACGTCGCGGGAAACGACGGTGTCGCCCTTACCTACGACTAGAACGAACTGACGTCCCAGCGCCTGCTGCACCGCGCGCTGAGGAATGGCCAGCGCGCTGTCCTGGGTAAAGCCGGTGAGTCGGACCCGGACGAACTGGCCGGGCACCAGCAGGTAGTCAGGGTTCTTGAACAGGGCACGGAACTCCTGAGTCCCGGTGCCGGGATCCAGCGAAGGGGCGACAAAGTTGAGCTTCCCGGTCCGGGCCAGCGTGGTGCCTTCGGGCAGGGTGACCTGAACCGAGAGCGAGCTCCCCGGCCGGATCAGCTTGCTGGCTTCGGGGTTCTGCTTCCAGGTGATGAGCTGCTGCGCGGTGGGGCGGAAGCTCACGTAGACCGGATCCACCACATCGATTGTGGTGAGCAGGTCATCCGAGCCGGTAACCCTGGCGCCAACCTCGAAATTGGTTCGGCCTACCCGGCCCTCGATCCCGGCGCGCACCACGGCATCGTCCAGGTTCTTTTTGGCCTCGGCCAGATCGCTCTGAGCTGCGCTCAGCTCAGCCTCGGCATTGTCCACGTCCTGTTGCGCCACCGCGTTCTCCTTTACCAGCGGCTGCAGCCGGTCCAGGGTTCGCTTGGCGTTCTGCGCCCGCGCCAGCGCCGACTGGTAAGCCGCCTCCGGCCGGATCCGTTCCACCCGGTAGAGCACCTGACCCGGCTTGACCACGCTGCCCTCGGTAAAGGGCCGCGCCTCGATGATGCCGTCGATCCGCGAGCGCACCTCCACCCGCCGGTAGGGCTCCACCTCCCCGGTGAACTCGAAAGCGGTGGGAAGCCGTTGGGGCTGCACCGACACGACGGCAACTTCGGGCGGAGGCGGCGCCGGCGGAGCCGCGTTCTTCTTGCAGCCGGAGCCCAATAGGGCAAGGCCGGCCAGGATTGCGAGCGCGCCCGGGCGCGCACTGTTCAATGGACTCACCTGGAATCTCCTTTTTCCCGCTTTGGCCGGCCGGGCCAGCACGAACCGACTCACCATTTCACGCACCGCCTGCCACATCACCTCTCGCTCGGGCATCGTGGCATCATAGGGACCGAAGCTGGAGACCTTGTCCGCCACTCCCAGCACGGCATAGCTGATGGCCCGCGCCGTCACCTTCACGTCCATAGGGCGAAATTCACCCGTCTTCATTCCGGCCAGCAGAATCGCCGCATAGAGTTTCCGCCAGCGATCGCTCAGTTGGCGGCAGAGCAGACGTCCTGATTCCGGAAACTCGGAGCTCTCGACCTTAACCACCTGCAGCAAGTCCAGAGTTCCCGGTTGCCAGGCGCGCTCCCAGAAGCGACGCAGCAACTGCTCCAGGAGGTTCCACAGCGGTCCCCCATGGTGGGCAAGGCTGGCCTCTTCGATCTCGATTGACGGCATCAGCCGCTGGGCGACCACTTCCTCGAAGAGGGCGGCTTTGGATCCGAAATAATGGGACACGGTTCCCGGAGAGACGCCGGCCCGCTCGGCCACATCGGCCAGCGTGGTCCGCTTGTAACCGTTCTGGCCAAAGGCCAGCACCGCGCCGTCCAGAATCTCTCCGCGACGAACGTCGGGCCGGCGCTGCCACCTGCGGCCCCGCTCCAGTTGTACCGGACTGCTTGCCACATCAAACCTCGAGGAAAGGAAACGGGCCGCCGCCAGACGGCCTCCGAACCTTATTGAATGGCCAATTAATAGCCGAAAGGGGACTGCCGCAAGATCCGGCAGGCGGCGTCAGGAAGTCAGTTACCTGATCGTGACAGGAAGGCTAGAGCTGTCGGCCTGCTAGTGCAGTGTGTGGTCGGCTCGGCTGGCCCGGAGCACTCGC
>DATFQK010000415.1:0-2615 GCA_035264345.1 Gemmatimonadales bacterium
TCGACGAGGCCGAGGAGGCGATCGCGGGGTGAGCGCTACCCGGTCTCTCGTCAGCCTGGTTGAGGAGTGGTTGCTGGTGCCAACGTACACATCGCGTTGGGGACGGGCCCCGATTCTGGCGCACCGCAGCATGGCGCTTCCGTTGCAGCTGATCGGCGACGTGCGGCGGCGGCAGCTTCGGACCGGTGGGCACCCGATCAACCTGCTCGAAGTGGGCCGGGAAAAGCTGCTCCAACCCATCGGCTCCAGCCTCTTCGGCGAGTTGCCGCATCCGGTCCGCCAAATGCGGCGCGCGTTGTGGAGCCCGGCGGCGGTGACCGAAGGTGCGGCAGCAGATATCGTTCTCGCCGAGGTGCACCGGTGGCTGGCACCCCGGTTCCGGCGGGCCGGCTGGGTCATCGTCCCCCAGTCCGTGAGATGGCAAGCCGAGCTGGCCGCATTGCCACCCAAGGACTGCAGCCACGGGCTTCTGGAGAACCTGCGCAAGATCAAGCGGCAGAACTTCGAGCTTCAGCAGTCAGGCTCGGAGGCCGACTGGAAGGAATTCTTCGATACCATGGTCAGACCTCAGGCGCAGGCTCGGCACGGATCCCGTGCCTGGATACCTTCCGGGCAATTGATGGATGAGTTTTCCCGGGTGGGCACACTTCACTTCATCACCCGGCAGGGTGAGCGGGTTGCGGGTATCTGCTGCGTGCCTCGCGGTGACACGCTGTGGCTGGCGATCTCGGGAGTCCGGCAGGGAGACCCGAGCCTGCTGCGCCAGGGTGCGAGCTTTGCCGTTCTCGCGCTGACCATCGAATGGGCCAGAGCCCAGGGCTATCGGTTTCTCGATGCGGGACGCACCGGACCGTTCGTCCAGGATGGTCTGCAACAGTTCAAGAGAAAGTGGGGGCTGCGTCCCGTTCCCGATCCTCTGTCGCACGTAGCCGCCATTTGGGTGGCCTCTGACGTTGTGCGGCAAGCGTTCGCCCGCCAACCGGTACTGGCCGAGGACGGGGCAGGTCTACGGGTATACGCCGGCGAATGAACCTCGTGAAATACATCCAGGACATTCAAAGTTTTCCCGGCGACGGTCTCCGGGCCTGGCGGGCCGGAGGCTGGGTTGCCCTCAAGCAGGAGATTCGCCGGCGGACGCTTGGCCGCCTGGGCGGGTACTTCCGCCGCTTCCTGATCGAGACCGACCTCCACCGGTTGGTGAGCACGGAGCTTCCTCCTGAGGTGGATATCAGGCCTTTCACCGGCCCCGACTGGACGCTCCTGGGCAACATGGGCCGGAGCCGGAGGCCTCAGCAGTTTGCCGAGGCTAGTGAAGCCGGTCGCATCTGCCTTATTGCATGGAAGCGGCGCCAGGCGGTGGGGTACGTCTGGTTTTCGCCCGCCATCGAGAGCCGGCATGAGAGCTATGACCTGACGCTCCCGGCCGACACTGTCTACGTGTGGCAGATCGAAGTGGCTCGGAGCGAGCGGAGTCAGGACGTCGGGGCCGCACTGCTGAGCCGGGGACTGGAGCTCTGCCGGGAGCGAGGGTTCCATCGGAGCTGGATGATCGTTCACCCGGACAACTTGGCCTCGATCCAGACCATCGCGAGTGTGGCGCCGAGCCGGGTGCTGGGCACGGTGGGCCGGCTCAAGGTCTTCTCCTGGATGCGCAGTTGGTACCGAAGCCTGACCGCACCGGTCCCGATCGAGATCCGTCTCGCCCGATGAGGCGCATCACCGCTTACTGGTTCGATCTGAGGACGCTTCCGGGCGACGCCCTGCTGGCCTACCGGCTTGAGGGATGGGCCGGCGCATGGAAGGCCGTCGCGAGCCGTTCGCTGCACCGCCTCTTCCGTAATGGCCGTCTCATCGTCTTCGCTCACCCGGTGGACCAGATGGTAGACGTGGCGCCGCCTGCCGGGGTACGGATCACCCAACCAACAGGCCAGGAGTGGGCTCGGCTCGCTTCACTGGTGGGCCGGCGGGAATTGCAGCGCTTCCTGGCGCTGTCGGCGCGAGGCCGCCGCTGCCTGGTGGCCTGGCGAGGGGACACCCCGGTCGGATATGCCTGGGTAGCCGGCGACCTCGGTCCGGACGTGGCACTGTCTCCCCTCCCGCTCGCGTTTCCATCCAGCGCAGCGTACTTGTTGAACCTGTACGTTCTTCCCTCCGAGCGAAGCAGCGGGATTGGCTCGGCTCTCGCGTCGGGCCGGCTCCGGCTGGCCCGGGAAATCGGGTTTCGAGAGGGGTGGCGGATGGTGGCATCCACCAACGCTCCCTCACTTCGCACCGTGCAGAAGACCGCTGCAGCAACCCGGGTGGTCGGAGAGATTCGATTCGTTCAGCTGCTGGGCCGCACCTACGCCCGCTTCACTCCCAGCGGCAGGTGACTGTCTGACAACCTCAAATCTGCCATTCGCCGGATCGGGAGGGCCCGCCGTCAAACCGGCCCCGCGCCGTGTCCTCCGAAGGCTCATCGGCTATGCCCTGTTCCGCGGAACGGCGGAGGTCATGCTGGCGATCCGCGGAGTGCTGCTGGCAGTGCTCCTCGGACCAGCGGCGTTCGGCACCTGGGCACTGCTGCGCCTGGTCATGCGCTACTCCTCACTGATCGGGCTCAGCGTCTATCGCGG
>DATFQK010000416.1:0-6125 GCA_035264345.1 Gemmatimonadales bacterium
CTCCGGAACTCGGACATGTTCTATCTCCGTCCGCTTCGGGCCTGCCATCACCGCTGCCCGCATCGTCTGGGTGGCGGTGCCGGGGCGAGCAATAAGGCTATCGCTCAGCACCGGCCGCCTTCCGTATCCGTGCTCCGTCGCCGATAGATGCGATCACGGGGCTTCGCGGTCTTGCCTCGACTAACCAGCGGTGCAGCCGGTCGAGACCTGCCGGAACCGAGATCTGCGGCTTCCATCCGGTTGCACGCTGGAATTTTCCGGTGTCCGACACGTAGTAGCGCTGGTCTCCGGTCCGCCATTCCGCGAACTCGACCTCGGGTTTGTGACCCAGCAGCTCGCCCATGAGATCGAGCAGCTCGAGCAGGCTCACCGTGTTCCGGGGACCACCACCCATGTTGAACGCTTGCCCACTTTCACTCGCCATGTGCTCCTGTGCCAGAAGAAACGCGTCGACCAGATCCTCAACCGAGAGGATGTCGCGAACTTGACGGCCATCTCCGTAGAGGGTGATCGGACGGCCTTCTAGGGCGCGGATCAGGAAGTGGGCGACCCAGCCTTGATCCTCGGTTCCGAACTGATGGGCTCCGTAGATGCAGCTCATTCGGAACACGATTGCCGCCAGTCCGTAGCTCCGGGCATAGTCCAGCACGTACTGGTCGGCCGTGCCTTTGGAGCACCCGTAGGGACTGTGAAAGTCGAGCGGCCGGCTCTCGCTGACCCCGCTTTGCCGCAGCGCCGGATCGGTGGGTTCGTACCGCAGGTTGCGCCGCCGGAGTCCCAGATCCTCCAATGCGCCGTACACCTTATTGGTCGAGGTAAAGAGCAGAGGCGGAGGGGTGGCCTGGGCCCGGATCGCTTCCAGCACGTTCAGGGTACCTCGGGCGTTCACCTCGAAGTCTTCCATCGGTTCGGTCAGACTGGTAGTAACGGCAACCTGGGCGGCGAAGTGGAATACCTGTGAAGCCAGATCTACTGCGCGACGAACCGCTGCGGCATCTCGGACGTCCGCGACCATGACCTGCACCAGCTTGCCGTGGGTGTCGCGAAGCCAGCGAAGATTCTGCTCGACGCCAGGGCGAGCGAGGTTGTCGAGCAGCAGCACCGGCTGGCCCCCGGTAAGCAGACGGTGAGCCAGGTTAGTCCCGATGAATCCCGAACCACCGGTGATCAGTACTGGTCGGCCGGAGGCCCGGCCCGGGCTCTTGGTGGTCATACGGTCAGTCCTCGGGCCGCCAGCTCGGCGCTGGCTTCCTCGACTCGATCGGTTGCCACCTGTCCTTCCAACCAGGAGGCCAGCTCTTCCAGTCCCTCTTCCAGGCCTACCTGCGGTTCATAGCCCAGCGTGCTTCGGGCTTGGTCGATGTCGGCAAAGCAATGCCTGATGTCACCCACCCGGTACTTCCCGGTCAGCTCAGGCGTCAGATATTCCTTACCCATCACCCTGGCAATCCGCTCGGCGATTTCCGAGATGGCGTAGGACTGCCCACTCCCTACGTTGAACACTCCACCGGCTGACTCGGGCCGCTCCAATGCCAGACAGCAGGCGCGAGCCACGTCGTAGACGCTCACAAAATCCCGGCGCTGTAGACCGTCTTCGAAGACCGTTGGTCTCTTGTCGTTCAACAGGCGCGAGGCAAAGATGGCCAGCACTCCGGTGTAGGGATTCGACAGCGCCTGCCGGGTGCCGAAGACATTGAAGAAGCGAAGCGCCGTGGTGGGAATGCCATACGCCCGGCCGATCATGAGGCACATCCGTTCCTGATCGAACTTCGAGAGTGCGTAGACCGAGGCGAGCGAGGGGAGCTTGCTCTCGGGTGTCGGAACTGGCGTCAACACCTCGCCGGCCGCATTGCGCACTTCCCACTCGCCGTCTCGCAGCTGCTCGAGACTCCGCTCCTCGCCGGTGCAGACCGATCCGTCGGGGCACCGGTAGAGCCCCTCGCCGTACAGACTCATGCTGGAGGCCACGATGAGGCGGGACACGGGGTCGGCGGTAAGTGCTTCCAGCAGGACAGCGGTTCCCAGATTGTTGATGGCGGTGTACTGGGCAATCTCATACATGCTCTGACCCACCCCGACTGCCGCGGCCAGGTGGTAGACCACGTCAACGCCCTTCAGCGCGCGGCGGACGGCCTCCGCGTCGCGGACGTCTCCCCGTACCAGCTCTACCTGGTCGTGCAGGTACGTGGGTCGACCGGAATTCTCACCGTGGACCTGCGGTGAAAGGTTGTCCAGGGCGCGAACCCGATGGCCCCTGGCCAGCAGAGCATCGGCCAGATGCGATCCGATGAAGCCGGCGCCGCCTGTGATCAGGACATGATTGCTCATTCATCCATCTCCCATGTGGTGTGCGCGGGCTGATCAGTACCCCGCTTGAGAACTGTCGTCAGGATCGGTGTCGGTCGGTCCAGTTCGCTGCCTCGGTGTAGGCGCGGCGCCGCTCCACAAACGGGATGTCTCCGGTGGCGACGAGGCGTCCGTTATGTCTGCTAAGGTGGGGCGCGGAGCGCTTCAATCGTTCCGCGAAATAGGGCACTGTCCGCTCCAGACCTTGCCGCAGCGGAATCGTCGGCTGCCAGTTCAAGAGCTCCCGTGCGCGGGCAATGTCGGGGCGGCGCTGGGTGGGATCATCCTGTGGCAGGGGGCGATACACAATCGTGAGCTCGGCCTCGCAGAGCTCGACGATGGCTTCGGCCAGCTGGCGGATGGAAAACTCGCCGGGGTTTCCCAGGTTGACGGGATCGTGTATGCCCTCCGAATTCATCAGCCGCATCAGACCCTCGACCAAGTCGTCTACGTAGCAGAAGGACCGAGTTTGGCTGCCGTCTCCATATAAGGTCAGCGGCTCCCCCCGGAGCGCCTGAACAATGAAGTTGGAGACGACCCTCCCGTCCGACTCGGCCATCCGCGGCCCGTAGGTATTGAAGATCCGGGCGATACGGGTATCCACCTTGTTCTGGCGGTGATAATCCATCATCAGGGTCTCCGCCACCCGCTTGCCTTCGTCATAGCAGGAGCGAAGGCCGATGGGATTGACGTTCCCCCAATAACTCTCGGTCTGAGGGTGGACGTGAGGTTCGCCGTACACTTCGGAAGTGGAAGCCTGGAGGATCCGGGCACTCACACGGCGAGCCAGCACCAGCATGTTGAGGGTGCCCATCACGTTCGACTTGACGGTCTTAATGGGATTGTACTGGTAGTGCACTGGCGAGGCGGGACAGGCCAGGTTGTAGATCTGATCTACCTCCAGCAGCAGCGGCTCGCAGACATCGTGACGGAGCAGCTCGAACCGGTGGTAGTCCAGCAGGTGTCGGACGTTGTCCCGCCGACCGGTGAAGAAGTTGTCTAGGCAGACTACTTCGTGGCCTTGCGCGATGAGTCGTTCACAGAGGTGGGAGCCAATGAAGCCCGCACCGCCCGTTACCAGTACCTTCATTGCATGACCGTTCAGCTTGGCATAGACCCGGCGACTTACACCGTATTGCCGCGCCGGGTAAGTACGAATGTCAGGATGCCCGGCAAGGTACTTACCTGTCGGTGACCTTAGTCACGGCAACATCTTTTCGGGTAAGGAGATAGGCAGAACTGCCTATCTAGGTAGGGAGATGCATCCCACGGAGTTTCGCTCCGGCCTCGCCGCGGGAGTGGACCTCGAGCTTCGAAAGGATTCGCTGGGTATGGTGCCGCGCGGTATGATCGCTGATGTTGAGCGCGCGGGCAATCGCCTGGTTGGAACGTCCCTGGCTTAACAGCTCGGCCACCTCGGCTTCCCGCCGGGTCAAGCCAAACTTTTTGCTCAGGTCCGGTTGGTCGGCGCCGTTTTGCGCAAGCGGAATCTCCAGAACGCGTTGCTGCTTGAGTCTGCGGCGGTGCTCTCGGAGCTCGTAGATAGAGCCCCGCAGCTGGGCCACCAGACTCCGGTTGTTGCTGCGCAGCGTTGAAAATGAGGAAAGCAGATCCCGCAGGCGGTCGGTAGTCTGAGACTGCGGCTGGCTCAAATCTCGGGCAAGGTTTCCTGGATTCTTGTTCACGGCAACCTCACAGCGTCATCTATCGGCAATGTTGCCCAGTCATTCCGGGCACCAGCAATCTAAGCTAAGCCCTCCTGTCATACGGGGTCAGCCGCCATCCCGAGAATGTATTATGAAACATATTAGGTCGATTCGCTACGCCCTGATGAGCGGGAGCTCGTCTAGGATTTCGGCCCGCCTGCAGGCGCGACATAGCGCTGACCCCCTGTCTGCTGGTACAATCCAGCAATGCCCCCACCGCTCCAGCCGGTCGGCCGGGTTGTGGCCACCGAGCTCAAGCCTTCCACCCCGCACCAGTTCTACTTCTGGACTGCCCAAGAGTCTCCTGTCGGTATTGGGGCCATCGTTCGGGTGGAGGAGAACGGTCGCACGGTGTTCGGGGTGGTCACTGACGGATTTGCCTACTCTGACCTGGTCTCTCCGCTCCAGGCAGTCATCGGGGCCAAGGGGAATCCGGCAGGGAGTGGTTCGGATCGCCGACCAGAGATTCGGTTGTACGCTGCTGCCGTTCTCCGCCAGCTTCCGGAGGAACCCCTCCAGCCGGTTCCACTCGGGCCCGTCTGGCTGGCCTCAGACAGTGACGTGGCCCTGGCACTGCGGATGGACGGCTACACCGCCCATCAGCGCGCCACCGGAATTCCGGTGGGCCTCTATGCGGCAGGCGGGCTCGAGTCTCCGGTGTACCTGGATGCTGATTTCCTGCTCGGTCCGGAGGCAGCGCATCTCAACATTACCGGGGTTTCCGGTCTCGCCACCAAGACCAGTGCGGTCGAGTTTCTGCTGGGCAGCATCTTTCAGACATTCCCAGCTCACAAGGGTACGGTCGCCGCACTCTGCTTCAATGTCAAAGGCCCGGACCTCTGCTTTCTGGATCAGGCGGCCAGCCTGAGCCCCCAGGACCAGCAGCAGTACGCCCGTCTGGGGTTGGACCCCCGGCCTTTTAGCGCTGTCCGGTACTACGCGCCGCTCAAACCCGATGGAGTGAATCTCAATACACTGCGCACCAACGAGGAGCTGGCCTCGAACACCGAACCGCTGGTCTGGGGTCTGCGAGAGGTGCTCGACTATGCGGAGGTGGTCCTCAACAGAGATGACATCGATGCCAAGGCCGATGCCTTCATCGATTTTCTGGCTGAGCGGGTGGTAGGGCGCGAGTATCTGGACGAGACCCTGCAGCCTAAGCCATTCACCGTTCAGAGCTTCACCGACCTGGAGGAGTTTTTTCGCCGGATCTTCCACTATATGGAAGCGATGGGGAAGGGAGGCGAGGTCTGGCGGACCCACCACATCGCAACCATTCGAAAGGTCCGCAACCGGCTGAACAACATCAGTACCCGGTCCAAAGGATTGGTCACCGACGACGGGATCTCGAACGATCTGCCGTGGGGACGGTTCGAGGACCGGAGTGTTCAGGTCATCGACGTCGCCGGGCTGGACCCGCTGGCACAGGACCTGGTGTTTGCCCGAGTCGTCTCCAAGCTCAGAGAGCATCTTGAGCGCCGGGATCTCGGGGTCGATCACGTCGTGGTGTTCGTGGATGAGCTCAACAAGTATGCGCCGGCAGACGGACCCGAGACGTACGTCCGCAAGATGCTGCTGGATTTGTCGGAGCGAGGGAGGTATCTCGGACTGGTGCTCTTTTCGGCTCAGCAGTTCCGCTCCCAGGTCCAGCGTCGGGTGGTCGGCAATGCCGGCACGGTGATTTACGGCCGCATGGACGTGGACGAGCTCGCCACGCCCGGATACGCCACCATCTCGCCTGCCACCAAGATCAAGATGGCCACCCTGCCCAAGGGCGAGCTGATGCTGCGGCATCCCCACTTCACCCAGCCGATCTTTGTCAAGTTTCCTCGCCCGGCAGTGCTCAACGGCCGAGAAGGCATCGAGCGCTTCCCCCCTGCTGTCGAGCTTCCCTTCGACGAGGCCGTAGTGAAGCGGATCCGGCAGCTCGACCGGAGGATTTCAGCCGACACAATCCGGCTGATGATCGAGGGGCGTCGGAGCGAGGACGTGCGTCGGGCTCTCGCGGTCACCCGGAGGGAACGTCCCCAGGACGTGGCCACATTCTTCGCCGCGTGCTTGGGCCGGCGGGTC
>DATFQK010000417.1:0-8605 GCA_035264345.1 Gemmatimonadales bacterium
GGCATCTGCCGCCAGGGGGACAGCTCATCGGAGCCGTCGGAGACGTCGAGCCCGCCGGAGAAGTAGCGGTACACGAAGAAGGTCTTGGGCCCGGCGGCCTCGAGGATATTGGTAACGCTCTGGTTGATCCCGGTTATCGCGGAGGCCATGGCGATCACCACTGTCACGCCGATTGCGACGCCCAGGATGGTCAGGGCTGCGCGGACTTTGTTCGCTCGGATCGAGTCCAGCGCGATGACCGATCCTTCCAGCATGCGGGAGAGCAGTGCACCCTTCCGATGTCGGGTCATTCCGCCCTCAGCGCATCGATCGGATCCAGCCGCGACGCCCGGCTCGCCGGATACACTCCGGCCGCAATGCCTACACTCACGCCCAGCACCACAGCCACCAGGATGGACCAGGGCGCCACCGCTGCGGGCAAGGGGGTCACCGCCTTGACCACAAACGCCAGCGCAATGCCCAGTCCGATGCCGAACGCTGCGCCGACGGCAGAGAGAGTGGCCGACTCGACGACGAATTGAGCCAGGATGTCCCGCCGCCTGGCGCCTAGCGCCTTCCGAATCCCGATCTCTCGGGTGCGCTCGCTCACCGCCATAAGCATGATGTTCATGATCACGATCCCGCCGACGACCAGCGAGATCGCTACCAGGCCGGGCAGGGCGACGAACAGCACCCGCGAGATCTTCTGCCAGCTGCCCAGCGCTCCCTCGGCGGTCTGAAACGCGAAATTGTTCTCCTGTTCCGGCTTCAGCTGTCGGCGGCTCCGCATCAGTGCCTCCGCTTCGGCCAGGGCGTTTTGCATTTCGGTCGGATTAGCGGTCTGCACGATGAGAGCATCCAGAATGTTGATGGGGCAGATCAGGCGCCGGCCCGGAGCGCTGAAGGGCATGATGGCGAACTTGTCCAGCGAGAGTCCGAAGAGGGTGCCCTGTCTCTCCACTACGCCCACGATCCGGTAGGGCAGGCCACCGATGATCACCTGTTTGCCAACGGGATCTACTCCGGCCAGCAGTTTCTCGGCGAGCTCGGAGCCGACCACCAGGACCGGGAGTCCGGTGCGCACCTCCTGCGTGGTGAAGGTGCGGCCCTGCGCGATGACATAGTGCTTGATATCGAAGTAACTCTCCTCGGTACCGATCAGGCCGATATCCCTCGCTACCTTGCCCTCATAATGGACCGCCACCCGGTCTTCACAGAATTTGGCGAACGTGGCTGGGGTCTTGATCCGCTCGCGGACGTAGTCGGCGTCGCCGTAGGTGATTCGCGGCCGCCTGGCCCACCTGCGCTGGACATCCTCCGGCACGTTGCCTGTGGTGATGTAGGGGCGCTGGCGCAGCTGGAAGGTATTGGCCCCGACCAGCGTGTTGGCGAACCGGTCCACCATATAGCGGTTCATGCCCTGGACGATGGAAACCACTGCGATCAGGAAGGTCACGCCGATCAGCACGCCGACCAGCGAGAAGAAGCTCTTGAGCTTTTGAGCCCGGAGGGTGCGAAGCGCCATCCGGACTGCTTCCAGGAGACGCACTACGACGCCTTGGCTTCGGTGGTCTTGGTCGTGTCGGCCTGGCGGACCTTGGCCTGATCCTTCAGATCCCGAATGGCCTGGTAGGTTCCCGCCACGATGGTTTCTCCCTCCCGCACTCCGTCCAGCACCTCGAAGTACTCGTCTCCCGCAACCCCCGTCTTGACCGGACGAAATGTGGCGATGCCGTCGCGGACCACGAACACGCCCTCCGCCTCCTTCTTCCTGAACCGGGCCCGCAGCGTGTCGACCTGCGGTGCACCCTCGGCCTCACTGGGGATCTTCTCGTGCTGTCGTACGGTCAGCGCGATGATGGGAATGCTCAGCGCCTGGTTCCGAGTATCGGTGACGATCCGGGCGGTGCAGCTCAGGTCGGGGCGGATGTCGGGCGGAGGATTCCGGAGCGTGACCTCCACGTCGAAGTCCACTGCGCGGTCGCTCGAGCCCGAGGCGGTTTCGGTCGGCGTCAGCTTGGCACTATGACTGATCTTGCTCACCCGGCCCCAGAACGTCGTGTCCCGGTACGCGTCAATGGTGACTTCCACCGAGTCGTTGGGGCTCAGCCGCACCACATCGGTCTCGTCCACCTGGACCTTTGCCAGAATCACCGACAGATCTGCGATGGTCATCAGCAGGCCGGTTTCCCGGGAAAACGTTCCGGGCACCGCCACCTCACCCTCTTCGACAGCCAGCCGCACCACCCGGCCTGATATGGGCGAAGTGAGGCGGGTCTTGGCCAGATTGTCCTTGCTCTCCTGCAGGCTGGCTCGGGCCTGGTCCAGTTGGGCTTTGGTGGCCTGATAGTTCGCTTCGGCGACATCGAGAGCGGTTTGGGCCTGCTCCGATGTCTCCGGGGCAATCAGATTGTCGCCCAGCTCCTTGAGCTGCCGCGCACGGTTCCAGGCCCGCTGCGCCTGGTCGCGGGTTGCCCGGGTCTGTAGCAGGGTGGCCTCGGTCGAGGATACCACGCCCTGAGCCCGCGCCACTGCGGCCTGATACTGCGCCGGGTCGATCTGCAGCAGGAACTGGCCGCGCTTCACCAGATCTCCCTCCCTCACGGCGATATCGATGATCCGGCCGGTGATGTCCGCGCTGATATCTACCGAGGTCTTCGCTTCGATTTTGCCGCTGGCCGTGACTGAGGCCACCAGGTCTCGGCGGCTCACCCGCTCCAGCCTCACCTCGGTACCGGCGTTTCTCTTCTTGTGGATTTGGAACGCTACCACGCCGCCGATTGCCAGAACCACTACCGTGGCAATGAGCCAGACCCGGGTTCTTCGCAGCATGTCTGTTCCTTAGTGACGAAGCGAGCGCCCAACCGCGAATTCCAGCGCCACGATGGCGTTATGGTCTTGGGATGAGATCATGACCGATGTAGTACGCGGGCCCCGCCCCAATGGTTTCAAGTTGGGACGATAAGAGTGTGCGGAACGGCGCGGGCGTCCGTTAGTCCTGAGCGCGAGAGACGATGGTGCCCGCCTCCGGGAGCTCGAGTCGAGTCAGCCGGCCCTGACCGTCGGTGCTCAAGGTCCCCCGGATGTCACCGCTCAGAGTGATCCGGGTTCCGCCGGCAGCGCCGGACTCGCGCCGCGCGACGAACGAGGCCCGCCGTGCAGTTCGGGGGAAGACAGCGGTCAACGGTTTGCCGGCGGGGGTCGCCAGATCCACTACCGCACTGTAGAGCGAGAAGACCTGGTCATCGAGTAGGACCACATCGGGGCCGCCAGGTAGCTCTCGGCCCGCCTCGGAACCCTTGGCGACGGTGCGAATGATCAGCCGAGCTCCGGATCCGGCCGCCAGGATCACGGTTGGTCCATTGGGCCCCTCGACATCGAGCTGAAACTTGGCCAGAGCCGATTCCGGAGTGCGGTCGAGTATCGCGGCCAAACGCAGCGTGGGGTTGCTTGCCGGATAACTTGCGGTGGCGCGGAGACTGGTACCCGGAGCACCCCGGCCGCGACCCGGGGTGAGCGTGAATTCCTCTCGACCGATCTCCCGTCCTCCCTGTTGGATAACGAGCTTGGTTCCAGGTGAATCCTGAGCCCGTGCGGTAGCGGCCGGCAGGAGCACGAGTAGAACCGCGGCGAGGCGCATGGCTTCTCCGTTCGTCAGGATCTCTCTAGACAAGTGCTCACTCGGTCGACGATAAATCTATACAGGCGCTCACCCTTCTGGGCGCTGGCCAGACTGGGATACCCCACCGATCCGGGAGAGCCAGGCGGGAGGTGCCGGCTGTCTCCTGGGCGGTATCGGGACAGCATTTCCGGGGGAAGATCGAAGTCCCGGGCCAGCTCCATATGGACCAGCTGCGGAGCCAGGAAGAGGAGCAGGGAAGTGTCCAGCTCGCCACCCTGAATCGGCGCCGGGCGCTCCAGAGGTGAGCCGAATTCGATGCTGAAGATATCCACCACCTGCACCGTGGCTTCATCGGTGCGGATGGCACTCAGAGCCTCCAGATGTGCTTCGCTCGATTGCGCGGTAATGATGAAGAACTCGCGGACGCCTGCCCCCTCTTCCCAGGACTCGATAAGTTCGTTCATGACCCGGTGAAGCGTTCGACGTCTGAGCGCGGCCCCGCCAGGATAGGGCCGCGTCGTGGCATGCACGCCGTACTCGACTGTAGGAGTGCGCGCGATCCCAAACTTCTCCGACAGATCGTCGGCTAATCGCTCCACGATGATCGTATCGCAGCCGAGCGGGAGGTGGGGACCGTGCTGCTCCGTCGTCCCCACCGGGACAAGGAGGGTCGGCCGCTCCAGCAGCCGTTCGGTGATCGCACCGGGGGTCATGTCCTTCAACTGCCAGGGGTGTCGCTCTTGATTCATCGCAGGCGGCTCTGGGTCCTGGTCGTCGTGGCCGCCGGGATCACTGTGGCCGAATGGCTGCGGCAGCCCGGCGATCTGTGGGTGTGGGTTTCCTGGATCTGCGTCGGGGCAGAAATCGCGCTGTTATGGCCTCTGTCGGGGTGGCGCCGGCGTGCGCTCTTGATCCTGCTGGCCGGGCTGGCGACCGCGCTCTCCCTTGGCCACCGGCAGATCAGAGCCATCGAAACTCACTGGTCGCAGGAGCGAGAGAAGCGCGTCACCGCGGCCTCCCAGCATCTTGCGGCAGATCTCCATTCGGCCTTGCATCGAGCCGAGCGACTGGCCGAGTCCGCCATAGCCAGCCCGGCAAGGACCCGCGACGCGGCGCTGGGGGAGTTGAGCCGGCTGGTGCCGTCGGCCGGGCCGGAAATGAGCGTGGCGGTGTTCGACTCCTCGGGCGAGCCTTGGGCCTGGGCCGGGCGGCACCGATTATTGCCGCGTGCCGAGGGCGACTCGTTCGCTGCTCGGACGAGTGGATATTACGTCGTGCTGGAGGCCCGGCGCCACTCGGCCGAGGGACGCAGCGCCGTGGCCGGCGTACTGATCTGGGCTCACCCGGCGGTCCCCGATCGAAACCGGAGCCTGGCCGAGCTGTTTCGGCAACGCACCGAGGTGGGTCTCGCGGTGTATCCCTCCGGAAGCGCGCCGGAGAGTATCGACGTGTTCGATTATGAGGAGCCCACGACCTCAGGCTCGCGGCTGCTCTTCAGTGTGCAGCCCATCCCACCGGAACAGGGCGCCGCCAAGGAGCTGGTGTTCCTTCGAACCAGCCATGCGCTGCTCTGGCTGTTTCTGCTGACCTTGATCCTGGCACTGGGTACCGCCTCAGGAGCGCTCGAGCGATTCATCCTTCTCGGCCTGGTCTTGTGGCTGGTGGCTCGCGCACCCCTCGGACCGGCGCTCGGGCTGCAGTCGCTCTTCTCGCCGGCCACCTTCTTTCGGCCGCTGCTGGGACCGCTCTCGTCCTCCGCCGGCGTCCTGGCGCTCTCGGGCATTCTACTGACTATGGCGGGCATCTGGCTCTGGCGCCGACGGCTGCCGCGCCGCTGGTATGGGGTCCTATTCGGCGCCATTCTGCTCCTCGCGTCTCCCTATCTCATCCGAGATCTGGGTCGGGGCATCACCCCGCCGGCCCGCGGCGTCTCGGTTGGGCTGTGGCTGACCTGGCAGCTCACCCTCCTGGTGGCGGCGTCCGCGCTGATTGTGCTTGCCGCATCGCTGTTTCGGGGGAACGGGCCCGAGAGTCACACTCGCTGGCGTATCACCGCCGGTGTGGGTATCGCCTTCGCGGCTGCCGTGATCGGGATGTACGTCTGGAGTCCGCGCGGAGCCTGGCCCGATTGGTACACCTTTCTCTGGACGCCGGCGCTGCTGCTGGTCACCCTACCGGCTCCGCGCTGGGCAACGATCAGTGGGATCGCCCTGGTCGCCGGCAGCTCGGCCGCGCTGGTCACCTGGGGAGCCGAACTGTCGGGCCGGCTCCAGGTGGCGCAGCGCGACGTGGCTCGTCTGGGCGACGAACCCGATCCGCTGGCGGTGCCACTGCTGGAACGCTTTGGTGAGCAGGCGTGGCGCGCGCCTCCGCCGGCAAACGCATCCGAGCTGTACGCTATCTGGCATGGCTCGGCGCTGGAAGATCAGGGATATCCGGCCCACCTCGCGCTGTGGTCCCCTTCGGGCGAGCTGCGGGACGAGCTGGTGCTCGACCTGCTGGATGTGCCTGACTCAGTGTTGGCGGCTGCGGTTCGGAGCCTCCCCCGGAACGACAGCATTCGGGTAACCCGGATCGTACGCACGCCCGGAGTGCACAACCTGCTGCAGGTTCGGCTCAGCCCTCAGGAGGTAATGACCGCGCTGATCGGGCCGCGATCGGAGCTCGTTCTGCCTGGACGACTGGGTCGTCTGCTCGATCCGACCCGCCGCAGTGTCCCCTTGTATACGCTCTCCCTCTCTCCTTCTCCCGCAGCGCAGCAGCAGCCGCCCGGCCGCTGGCGACGGGAGGGCTGGATACTCCGGAGCGACTTTCCTCTGGTGCTGGCGGGCACGGCCCGAGTGGTCCATGCCACGGTGGACCTTCGAGCTCCAGTGCCGCTATTTGTCCGCGGCGTACTCGTGGTTCTGCTCGATGCGGCCGTGCTCGCGCTGCTCTGGTTCCTGGCCGAACTGGTGGCGGGAGTGCGGCCGGCGCCCCCGCGGTGGCGCAGCCTGGCTCGATCATTCCGGGTGCGCCTGGCCTTCACTCTGGGTGCGTTCTTCATCGTGCCCGCCGTGGGATTCGCCGCCTGGAGCTTCGTACGCCTGGGCAATGAGGCGGAGCGGAGCCGGGACCTGCTCATCACCCAAACTCTGCGGGATGCCGTGGTGGCCGGAGGCGCCGCATTCCGTTCCGAGACTCCCCGTCCCGACCGTCTGATCCGGTTAAGCCGCCGGCTGGATGCGGACTTGGCGTTGTATCGAGGCGGAGTGCTGAGGGAAACCAGCAACGGCATTCTGGAAGATCTCGGCATCATGGGCCAGCTGATGGATCCGCGCGCTTTTGCCCGGCTGGCGCTGGAGGGCGATGTCGAGGTCACCCGCGAAGGTTTCATTCCTGAGCTGGCCGAGCGCATCGGATACCGGGTAGTGCGGCCGGGTTCTCCGGACGACATCGCGGTGCTGGCCACGCCCCAGCTGGCTGATGACGTGTCACTCGGCGTCCGACAGCTCGATCTGGCCCTGGTTCTTCTCCTGGCGACGCTCGCCGGCGTAGCCGCTGCCTTGAGCGGGGCGCAGATCGCGGCCCGCACGCTCTCCCGTCCGGTGTCAGATCTCCGTCGTTCCGCGCTGGCTCTGGGCAAGGGCCAGCCGATGCCGCCCCATTCGGAACGGCCGCCGCTGGAGTTCGAGCCCGTGTTCGCCGCTTTCGAGCGCATGGCCGCCGACATCCGCTCCAGCCAGAACGCCCTCGAGGAGGCACGCCGGCGAACCGCGACTGTGCTCGCGACTGTGGCCACTGGGGTTGTCGCGGTCGATCCCGCCGGCCGCGTGCTCATCGCCAACGGCCAGGCGGTGGATTTACTCGGTGTGGATCTCCAGGAGGGCGAGCCCTTCCTCGACCGGCTGGGGTCCGAGTGGAGCCCGCTCGCAAACGCGTTGCGGCGCTTCCTGGTGAATCCCAACACCGATGGCTCAGTCGAGCTGGATGTGAGGGGGCGCCGGGTTGCGCTGCAACTGGCCTCTCTTGGTTCCCAGCTCAGAGGGGCCGTGCTCGCGTTGAATGATGTGTCGGAGGTGTCCCGGGCCGAGCGGGTGCTGGCCTGGGGTGAGATGGCACGCCAGGTGGCGCACGAGATCAAAAATCCGCTCACGCCGATGAGGCTGGGTATGCAGCACCTTCGTCGAGTGTACCGCGACCGCCGGACCGAGTTCGACCGGACCCTGGATGAGACGGCTGATCGCATCCTGGCGGAGATCGACCGGCTCGACACCATCGCCCGCGCCTTCAGCCGGTTCGCCGCCCCGGCGCTCCAGGACCAGGCGCTGCAGAAGATCGATCTTGCCGCAGCCGTAGAAGAGGTGGTGCAGCTCTACCGTCTGTCGGAGGAAGCTTGCTCGGTGAGACTCACGGCCGAACCGAACGCCTTTGGGGCTGCGCGGAGCGACGAGGTCAAGGAGGTGTTGGTGAACCTGCTGGAGAATGCGCGCAACGCCGGCGCGTCCGTGGTAGAGATCCGGGCGGGGCAGGGAATCATTCGAGTCTCGGACAATGGACGCGGCATTCCTGCCGACTTGCTGCCTCGCGTCTTCGAGCCGCGATTCTCCACCACCACCAGCGGGGCGGGACTCGGCCTGGCCATCGTAAAGCGTCTGGTGGAGAGCTGGGGCGGGCAAGTCGAGCTGGAGAGCAGCAAGGACGAAGGAACGGTAGTCACTGTCCGAACTCAGGTCTAGCGCGCCATCCCTTTCGCCCGCTCGGCAACCGCGATCGCAATCGCCTGGTCCTGGGAGCGGGCCCGCCGCAGCAGACGCACCGCCGTCTGCATCTGACGGTCGGATAAGGCGCGCCGCCGGGCTTCGGCAACCGGGCCGAACACCGCCCGGGTGATCTCATAGCCCAGCTGCTCGTCGACGTAGGCCGAAGCGTTGTCATAGGTCGGGCGGGGCAGCTCCAGCCCGATCTGCTGCAGCCGCTGATAGACGTCTTCCCGCATTTCGTCGGTAACCCGGAAGGACTGGA
>DATFQK010000418.1:0-4071 GCA_035264345.1 Gemmatimonadales bacterium
ACGCTTGACCAGATCCGGTAAGGGGTCCATCGACTGGATGCTGGGGTCCCAGGGCTGCTTGGCCACGGAATCGGCGAGCGCCTTGTCCTTGAGTCCGGGGTGCTTGGCGAGCCACTGTTGCAGTTGGACGATCTCGAGCGGATAGGTGGATGCCACCAGGGTTTGAGCCAGCAGCTCATCGGGATAGAGCGCGATGGGCGCCACCAGGGCATCGAGTTGGTCGGGTGTGCGCCGCTGCGCCGAGTCGGGAGTGGTAGTGCCGGACGCCTTTTTGCCGGTATCCGCTACCGTCTTTGCCGGGGTTTGCTGGACCGGAGCCGGGGCCTTTTCCTGTGACACCGCGACCGGGGCACTACCCAGGACCTGGTATGCGCCGGTGAGGCAGAGCAAGGCTCGCCCGACCTGCGCGAGCGCGCGGAAATGAGGTGGGACCAGTGTCATGAGTGAGGGGCTCCTCTCCGCCCCAAACTCGGTCTCAACCGACCGGTGCGCAACCTGACCAAAGGTTTAGGTCATTTCATCGTGGCCCGAAGTTCCAGAAGGGCACGGTCGAACCGCTCCACCCGAATCAGCCCCAAAGTCGGGTACTCGAGGTCGAGGATAAGGTAGGCCGAAGCCGCAATCGTGAGGGAAAAGGCGATCATGTGAAGCCAGCTTCGCCGCCGGTATCCCGCCATTCCATGCCCTGCGAGCAAAGCTCCGGCCAGCGCAACCAGTGCCAGCATGACGTAGATGATGGCCGGTGGGTGGATCCGGGTGGCCAGCCTCCGCGCCTGCGAGATATCGAACATTTCGTTCATGGGGGGAAGAATGAGCAGCATTCTGGGAGCGGCGCCGTTCTCGGGACGGCCGGCGGCCGCTGCCTTGGCCCAGACATCATCGGCCGCCTGGTCAGCCCGGGCAAACTCCTCAGCCGTCAAATCCGGCAGCTTTCGGTAAGCCGCAATAGTGGCATCGACATAACGCCGGAAGCCTTCACGGATCTCTGGTTGAGCATCCGGCGGCAGCACATCGATGCGCTTCCAAGCCGTCCCGATGGCGTTGACCTCTTCCACGACCAGGTGGCGGCGCTCATCGAATCGCCTGGCCGCGCCGGAAAAGGTGAAGGCCAGCATCAGGCCGAGCAGCCCGAAGACGGATCCTTCGACCACGCCCACCCCGGCGTTAGAGCTCTCCGCCCGGTTCTCGTTCTGCCGTCGGCCGAGAATCCGTCCTACTTCGATGGACGCCAGCATCCCCAGGAACAGCGCCAGGCCAAGTGCCAGTGCGAGAAACGTGAAACTCACATCTCACCTCCCCGAACGAATTGCTGAAATGAAAAAGGGCGACAGAATCTTGGGATTCCGTCGCCCTGTCCGCTATCTAGCCTTTCGCGCTATTCCGGGGTGGTGCTTTCCTCGAACGCCGGCTTGACCGGCGGAATGATGGGCTCGTCCGGGAACCCGATCACCGCCAGCACGATCCGATGGTGGATGGGATCGACCTCGAGGACCTTGAGGTCGAGCGCCTGGCCTTCCTTGACCGCGTCGCCCGGGTTTTCGATGTCGGCCACCCCGAGCTGCGACATGGGCACGAAGCCTTCGATGTCGTTGCCCAGGTCGACGACCACACCCTTATCCATCAGCCGGACCGCGCGGCCCCGCAGCTCCATGCCAATGGGATAGGTCTCACCGATCTTGAGCCAGGGGTCTTCCTCGGCCTGCTTGAGCCCCAGGGAGATCCGCTTGTTCTCGGCATCGATGTTGAGGATGACCACGTCCACCGCGTCGCCCTTCTTGACCACCTCCGACGGATGCTGCACCCGCTTGGTCCAGGACATATCGGAGATGTGGATCAGGCCGTCTATGCCGGGCTCGATTTCGACGAAGGCGCCGAAGCTGGTGAGGTTGCGGACCTTGCCGTTGATCCGGGTGCCCACCGGGTACTTGAGCGGCAGCACCATCCAGGGATCCTGCTCGGTCTGCTTCATGCCGAGCGAGATCTTCTCCTCTGCCTCGTCCACCTTAAGCACCACCGCTTCGATCGTCTCGCCGATGCTCACGATCTTGGACGGATGGCGAACGTTCCGGGTCCAGCTCATCTCGGAGATGTGCACCAGCCCCTCGATCCCGGGCTCGATTTCGACAAAGGCGCCGTAGTTGGTGATGGAGACGACCTTGCCCTGAACTCGGGTGCCCACCGGGTACTTGGCCGCCACGTTCTGCCAGGGATACGACTGCAGCTGCTTCATGCCGAGGCTGATCCGCTCCCGCTGCCAGTCGATGTCGAGGATCTTGACCTCGACTTCCTTCCCGATGGCCACCATTTCGGTGGGGTGGGAGACCCGGCCGTACGACATGTCGGTGATGTGAAGCAGCCCGTCAACGCCACCCAGATCGATGAACGCCCCGAAGTCGGTGATGTTTTTGACCACGCCTTTCCGCACCTGGCCCACCGCCAGCTCCTTCATCAGGTGCTCGCGCTTGTGGGCCCGCTCATTTTCCAGGATGACCCGGCGGCTCACCACGATATTCCGGCGCCGCTTATTCAGCTTGATGATCTTGAACTCGTAGGTCTGGCCCAGCAGCTCGTCGATGTTGGGCACCCGCCGGAGCGCAATCTGGCTGCCGGGCAGGAAGGCATCGACGCCCATCAGGTTTACCACCACTCCACCCTTGATCTTCTTGACCAGGGTTCCCTCGACCGGCTGATCACCTTCGTGTGCCACACGGATCTTTTCCCAGACCCGCATGAAGTCGGCCTTCTTCTTGGACAGGACGACGGCGCCTTCCTGGTCCTCGAGGTGCTCGAGAAAGACCTCGACCTCGTCGCCCTCTTTAAGGGTCTGTGGATCCTTGAACTCGTCCAGGGGAACAGAGCCCTCGGACTTGAAGCCCACATCGAGAATGACCGCATTGTCCGTGACTCGCAGAACCTTCGACTTGACGATCTCACCCTCGACGATCTGCGACATGGTGCCCTCGTACATCGAGAGCATCTGCTCGTAGTCTGCGTCGGTATAGTCTTCGTCGTAGAGGTCTTGACGGACCCGGAGTCCGGTGGGAGAGGTGAACTGATCGCTTGAGGGATGAAGTTGGTCGAGCATGCGAAAGGCTGGGTCCTTTAGTCTGGCCGGGAAACAAAACCCGGGTAAAAGTCGAGCCGGCGGAAGCAGGAGTGCTTACCGTCGAGAGCCCAGAACGATAGCGGCGGAGGGGCCACAACGCAAGTTCTGTCATGCGGTTGCCCATGGATCAGCGGCCCGAAAAGATGGGGCGGGCCCGATCCACGATAAAGCGAACCTGATCGTCGAAGTCCATGCTGGTCGTATCCAGGTGCACGGCGTCCGCCGCGGGCCGGAGCGGAGCCACCTCCCGGGTGGAATCGGCGTGATCCCTGGCCGCCAAAGCGGCCGCCTCAGCATCCAGGTGGCCTGGCTCTGCCGCGATTCCTCGCTGGCTTATTCGCCGCCCGGCCCGGGCCTGGGGTGAAGCGGTGAGAAAGATCTTGAGATCGGCGGAGGGGAAGACGACAGTGCCGATGTCACGGCCATCGACCACGACATTCTGACCGGCCCGAACCATGGCCCGCAGTCGCGAGTTCACCCACTCCCGCACCACCGGGATCGCGGCGATAGCCGATACGTGCGCAGTGACCTCGGGACTCCGCAAAGCCTCTTCGGCCGGCTCTCCTTCCAGGTAGGCGGAAAACCCGACTCCGTCCGACTGCAGCATCAGGCCGCGATCCTCTGCCGCCCGCAGAATTTCTTCGGGAGTCAGCTCCGCCGGAGTGACACCTCCCGGCCCGCGTCGCACCCCTTCGCGCAGCGCGACCAGGGTCACCCCCCGGTAGAGCGAGCCCGAGTCCAGGTGGGCAAACCCCAGAGCCTCGGCTACCGCGCGCGCGGTGCTGCTCTTGCCCGATGCCGAGGGACCATCGATGGCGATGACTCCGCCGCTCACCGGGCACCTTCAGCGGCGAGCCGGCTGAGCGTCTCGGGAAAGCCGGGGAAGCTCACCGCCGCACAAGCAACGTCGTCGATCTCCACCCGTGCTCCCGGTACGGTGCCGAGCACCGCAAAAGCCATCGCCA
>DATFQK010000419.1:0-3555 GCA_035264345.1 Gemmatimonadales bacterium
TGCGAGACTCTGACCGGACCGTCGTTTCTCAGCGGTCTGGCGGGGATGCGTGGCGTGCCGAGCTTCGATCTCACCGATCCGCGCTACAACCCCCGGCGCTACTGGCGGGGTCCGACCTGGCTCAACACAACGTGGCTAGTGGTCGAGGGGCTCCGCGTGCACGGGAAGGAAGCGCTGGCACAGCGGCTCAGTGATGACATGGTCGCGCTGGTTGCCGGCGCCGGGTTTCGTGAGTACTTCAATCCCCGAACCGGGTCCGGACACGGCACCAGCAGCTTCAGCTGGTCCGCGGCATTGTTGCTTCATCTGATCGCCGCAACCAGGCCATAGCCTGCTCAATGTTCTCGACTCGCGCTGTCTTCGGGCGAGTCGGCCGGGCAATGATCACTACCTCAATGTCAAGATCATGGGCGGCGTCGAGCTTGGCGGCCGTGTAGCTGCCGCCTGAGTCCTTGGTGATCAACAGGTCAATCGAGTGGTCAATCATGATTTGGCGCTCCCCGGCGTAGGAATAAGGGCCACGCGAGGTGAGCAAGGTCCAGTTCGGTGGCAGAGGGATCTCCGGACGGTCCACGACTCGCGCCAGCACCGGACGATCCACCCAACTCTGGAAGGCCTGGAGCGATTGTCGGCCGGAGGTGAGGAAGGGCCGGGAGGCGCGTTCAGCGGCCGCTCGCGCCGCTGCGGCATCGGGCACCCAGGACCAAGAGTCCGCCCGTGAATGATTTGACCAGCCCGGGCGTTCGAGGCGTACCAGCGGTATGCCCGTGAGATCAGCAGCCGCCGCGGCATGGCTGGACATCTGGACAGCAAAGGGGTGGGTGGCATCGACCACGGTGGAGATGCCGCTTGTACGCAGGTAGCTGATCAGACCGTCGACTCCGCCAAAGCCACCAACCCTCACCCGACCAGGTGGCAGGAAGGGATTGTGCACCCTGCCGGCCAGCGAGGACACCACGTCATGACCGGCCGTGGTGAGGATCGAGGCGAGCTGGCGGGCCTCAGCGGTCCCTCCCAAGATCAAGACGGCGATGGCGACCTCCGCAGTCGGACAAGACCGTACGTGATGGCCAGGGCAACGGATGCCGTGGAGACCAGGTGGCATAGTCGCCGTGCCCGGGTGATGTCGGCGACCTCGACGGGACGGCCGTCGCCCAGAAACCCGCGTTCCTCAGTACGGCCCGAATAGGTATTGGTGCCGCCCAGCCGAAGGCCGAGGGCACCAGCGAAGCATGCTTCGACCACTCCGGCATTCGGGCTCGGGTGCTGTCGAGCGTCCCGCCGCCAGGCCCGCCAGGCGGCGGCGGGCGTGCCGCCAACCAGTGGGGCCAGGGTGATTGTCAGCAGCGCCGCCAGACGGGCGGGCAGCCAGTTGGCGGCATCATCCACTCGGGCTGCTGCCCAGCCGAAGCGCAGGTATCTCGGTGAGCGATGTCCGATCATCGAGTCCAGGGTGTTGATCACTCGGTAGCCCAGCAGGCCGGGAATGCCGGTGAGGGCGCCCCAGAACAGCGGGCCGACGACCGCATCCGAGGTGTTCTCGGCAACTGATTCCACGGTGGCTCGGGCTAACTCCTCCCGGGTTAGATCCAAAGTGTCCCGGCCGACCAGATGTCTGACCTGAGCTCGAGCAGCCACGAGATCTCCGGCGGCGAGCTGGCGCTGAACTGCTTGGGCTTCCCTGCGCAATGATCGGCCGCCCAATACTGTCCAGGTGGCGGCCGACGTGACGATAAGGCCGGCGACGCCTTGCCGAGCGCGACGCTTCAGCAACAGCGCGGGCCCAATCGCAGTTCCGGTGAGCACGGCGACATGCACCAGGCCGGCGCAGCGGCGATCGGCGTAGCTGCGCTTCTCCAGCGCTGCCGCTAGCCGTCCGAAGCCGGCCACCGGATGCCAGCGTTGTGGATCACCGATCACTGCATCGGCGAGGTAGCCCAGGCCGATGCCCGCCGCCTGGAGGGCGCTGCTCGATAGAGTCATCGTCGATGGCATCGCGACGCTTTCTGGTAACTGGCGGCATCCGTTCCGGGAAATCGGAGTTCGCGGAACGGTTGCTGACTGATCAGCCGAAGGTCACCTACATCGCGCCTGGGCCGTTGCCGGATCCCGCCACCGATCTGGAGTGGGCTGCCAGGATCGAGGCTCACCGGCGGCGCCGACCGCCGGGCTGGACCACCATGGAGACCTCCGATGTCGCAGCCGTGCTCCAAACGGCAGAACCGCCGTTTCTGATCGACTGCCTCGGCACTTGGCTGACCACCGCGATCGACCGCCTCGGCGTCTGGGATCAGCCGCTCGACGAGTGGCAGGGCGCCTTCGATTCCCACGCCCAAGAGCTGATCAAGGCTTGGCAATCCTGTCAGGGTCTCGCGGTGGCCGTGACCAATGAGGTCGGCTGGGGTCTGGTCTCGGAGCACCGCTCCGGACGGGTGTTCAGCGACCTGCTCGGTCAGCTGAACTCGGCCATTGCGGCTGTGAGCGACGAGGTATATCTGATGGTGGCCGGGCGGCCGCTGCGGATCTGATGTCATGCGGCCAATCCGCCGATCATGATGGAAAACGCGATCTCCACGGCCGCTCCCAAGACGTCACCGGTGATTCCGCCCAGCCGGCGAACGGCCAAAGCGACCAGGATCAGCACTGCGCCGAGCGCAGCAGTGCTGGCAAGTGGCCCCTGCCACCAGCGGCCGACCAAGATCGCCGCTCCTACCAGGACGAACGTCGCTGCCAGCCACACCGCTACCGCAGCAATAGCCGACACCGAACCAGCGACCGCGGCACCGAGGCCATGAGGTCGGGCGGCCGGTACGCCGCGACGGCAGGCGATCGGCAACACCGCCCGCGAGCAGCAGATAACCAGGCCGGCCGCGATCGCTCCATGCAGACCGTTCACCACTTCGGTAAGAGCCGCCGACTGCGCTCCCAGGGCCAAGATCAGCGCAACGGTCCCCATCGGACCGATGTCACCACGCTTCATGATCGACAAGGCCCGCTCAGACGAGCCGCCAGACCCCAGGCCGTCCACCGTATCGGCGAGTCCGTCCAGGTGTAGCGCCCGGGTGCCGGCCGCGAGCGTAGCGACCATGATCAGCCCGACAAGAAGGCCAGGCAAGCCAATTCGCCAGCCCAGCCATCCGACGAGGCAGGCCAGCACCGCCAGCGGCAGCACCGCCACTGGGGCGAGGGTCATGGCTCGCCCGGCGGTCCTCCGGTCGATCTCCCCGAGGGTGCCGACCGGTATGACGGTCAAGGTCCCGATCGCCAACCGTGGAGCGTCGAAGGCCATGCTCATTGAGCGGGCGTGAGATCGGCCAGCAGCGCCGTCTCCCGCATCAGCAGTGCCGCCGACTGCAGCAGCGGCAAGGCTGTGAGCGCTCCACTGCCCTCACCGAGCCGCATGCCGAGATCCAGAACAGGCGACAGACCGAGCTTGTCCAGCGCCAGCTGCTGCCCAGGTTCTGGCGAGCGATGAGCGGCGGCGCACCAGGGGACGACTCCTGGCGCCAGGTCTTCCGCCACCGCCAACTCGGCGATTGAGATCAGACCGTCGAG
>DATFQK010000420.1:0-5055 GCA_035264345.1 Gemmatimonadales bacterium
GGTGCTGTTCCTGGTCTTCCTGCCCTTCCTGGCCGCGCTGGTCTACCTGCTCACTCGGGGGAAGGGGATGGCCGAGCGAGCGGCGGCCCGCCAGCAGCAGGCCCAGGAGCAGTTCGACGGCTATGTTCGATCGGTCGCCACTCCCGGTGACGCCACCGCGTCCCCCGCCGAGCAGATCGCCCGGGCCAAGGAGCTGCTGGATGCGGGCACGATCGACCAGGCCGAGTTCGACCGCCTGAAGGCCAAGGCCCTCGCCTGACCACCGGCCCAGCAAACGAACGGCGATCACGGCCCAACTCGGCCCAGAACACCGGAGCGGGAGGTGGGATTCGAACCCAGCGCCGGCTTCCTTCGCCATCCGAGGTCAGAGCGCCGATAGGCGTGTGACCGGCGATGCTCGTTCGCCGACACTGACCGCTCGTGCCCACACAGGACCAGCGGTTCCTGATGCCGTGCGGACCCAGCGCGGAACAGGATCAGGTGGCCAGGAGGCTATCCGCCACCCATGGCCTTCCATCGCTGGGCGAGTGGTGGCTCCGCCGGCTTGTCGCGCCACGTGAGGGCCTCGATCCTGAGACCAACCGCGGCGGCGGCGCCGAGGATCAGTAGGAGCGTGATGACCCAGCTCACAGGTGGCTTCCTTCCTCCTAGTCCTGCCAGCTTGGAGCAGCCAGCACCACAATACAAGGGCGTGCCCGCGTGAGCTTGAGATCGGTTCCCCGGTGCGCCCGTGTCGTGGCCGCCCGCAGGCCAGGACTTGAACCTGGGACCTCATCCTTATCAGGCATGTTCGCGGGATGTGTTCGAGCTGGTCGAGCGAGGGACGACCAGGTTATGGGGCCAGCGAGAGTGACCGTGGTTGCCCGAAAGGTACCGGGGTTGTCCGTCCGATCTGGCACGCGAGTGGCACGCAGGCGAGGATGATCCTCCACGGCCAGCAAACGGGCGCGGCGCCTGATTAACGGCAGGGGAGGATGAACGGGCCAGTGCAGGTGGCGACCGATTGGGGCCTGCAAGGGCAACCCGGGCCCTGGTGGCTGGGCCTGGACCACCGAAGTGACCGATGCCAGCGGTGGCCAGCAGGTGACCACCAACCAGGAGATGGAGCTTCGCGCCATCCTTGAGGCCCTGCGCGCCCATCCTGACCAGGCGATGGTCATCCTCACCGATAGCCAGTACGCGATCGACTGCGTGACCACATGGCCGCCCGGCTGGCGACGCCGGGGCTGGCGGACCAGTGTGGGCCGGCCGGTCAAGCACCAGCCGATCATCGAGGCGATCGCCGCCGAGCTGGATCGCCGCACGGTGCAGCTGGTGAAGGTCCCCGGCCACGCCGGGCATCCGCTGAATGAGCGCGCTGACCGCCTCGCGGCCGCCGCGGCAGCCCAGGCAGCACTTCCCCGGCAATAATCGCCGCTTGGGGCACATCGGGGCACGGCCAATGAGAAGCGAATGCGGCTCTGGCTCGGCGGCGGCTTCCGGCTGGGGGATGAGCGAGGATAGCCCTCGTGTCAGCTGGGTCGTTGGTGGGAGTTCGGACCGACCGAGGCCAGCTCCAAGCCAACATGGAGGTCATCGAGTACTAGTCGGTCAGCGGCTCCGCGGTGGTCTCCCCGGTTTGGTCTGCTCACGCTGGAGGGGCGGATGACCTCTGCGCCCAAGGCGCCGGCGGCACGCGGCTGCCGTGGCATCCTTGGTCGCGGAGACCCTGGCTAGGGGGCGAAACAAGCATTGAGAATGTCGTCGTGTGAGAGATCCATGACAGCGGCCGTCTCTACGAGGGAGTTCGGCATCACAACGATCTGTGCGCTCGTGCTGTCAACGAGGAAAGCAAGTTCCGTCAGGTGTGCGAAAGTACCAAGGAGCAGATTTTCATCGGGCTCGCCCGGGAACACGCTCCCACCGTTGCGAGGAACTCCGATCATCCAGCCCCGGCGGGGATCGCTGCTGATCATGGTCTTCGGACGCCAGCGTGCGCACTCGAAGGTGTGGAAGATGATCGCAGCGGAGCTTCCTCGCGTTGACGCGACGCTCAACGCCTCATCCAGGAGCGACGCGGCCTTTGCTAGCACATGCGACTGACCGGGCGGAGCTGGACTCACGAGCAGTTCGGCGTAGGCTCTTCGCCAAGCCGGTGAAAACTCTGGGCCCGCGGCGGTCGCTTGTGCCATGAGTTCGTCGAACTTTGCGGCCAGCGCGTGTTGATCGACTATCAGACTCGAGTTGCGGGCCACCTCCAACGGGACACAGACATGACCGTGATAAAAGTCAAGCGGGCTCGCTCCCCACGAAGCGGAGGCGGTCCCCCGACCTGCCGGAGACCCTAGCGGGTCAAGGATCGCTTCAACCGCAAACATGAGCGCGTCAACGAATGCGGTCGGAAGCCAGCCGGAGATCGGGTCGAGAGCCAGCGCTCCGCCGACCTGGCGGAGCGCCAGCATGTCCGCGCGCGTGAAGTTGAGTTGCCCAAACGGCCGCGCCGACCACGAAACCCACTCATCACGATCGGAGAAGGGGGCGGCCGGCTTATCCACGAGCAGCGAGTCGAAGGCCGCCATTGTCCTGGGGCCGACCCTCGGGTCGGATGGCGAGATCCCCTGCGACCGTTTAAACGCCGTTACCTGAGCGCCGGTCTCCGAGCCGAACTGACCGTCGTCACCAAAACGCGGGAGGGGAAAGTCGAGATCGATGAGTGCCTGCTGGATCTTCTGAACGGCCGGTCCGGTCTCAGGAGCTTCCATCACTCGTGAGCCATCAAGGCAGGCTTCTAGCCTACTGTCCCTCTGGAATCGCGGTGCTGTGAGCAAACCGTGCTCCGGTAGTATCTAATGTATATGGCTCACTTCGATTTCCAGGACCTGTTCGAGGAGTTGGCCTATGGCGCAGCCCAACAGCTTCTGCCCGAACGCGCTCCCGATCGTACAGCCAATAAAGGAGACTATGCCGCCGCCGCCCGACCCACCGCTGCCCGAAGGGGTACTCCCCAAAAGAGGGGCGATGCTACTGGCGGCGCGCGGACCGAAAATCGTCGCCGTGACGCTTTGTACAACACTCGAAACGTCCTGGCCGCCAGTAATTCCCTGGGCGAGTTGCCCAACGGCTTGCTGCACTACTTCGCGCTCGACACCTAGCTGAGTCGCCACCTGTTCAGCGGCTTCCATAAGCGTTGCCTGTAGTTGCTCCGGAGAGACAGCGGTGATTCTCTGCAACACCGCCCTAGCCTCAGGAGTCACCGTTGGGCCTGCCGACGTGCCGATCCCGCCATCCGGCGGGATTCTCTCCGGCATCTCCTCCGGAAAGAAGCCATCCGCGACCGCCTTCAGCACGACGGGGGCACGGGCACTGACGATCTCGGCGAACCGAGGTACCAAGCGTTGAAATTCTTCTAGACGCTTATCGAGCTCATGCCCGACAGTGGCGAGCGCACGGCCGCGCTCGGCTTGACCGGGTCGTGCGGCCACGCGCCCTTCGCGAACCCAGAACTCATCAAGGTGAACGACTTCGTTGCCGACCGCCACTGCCCGGGAAATGTCCAGAGCCTCGTCGGCGCTGAGGATTGGGTCCCTCTCGCTGGTCCCTGTTTCGCCTGTGGCTTCTAGGTCCCCGGCCGACTCACGCATATTTCCTCCAGATGGGCCGGTGGTGAGGGCTTGCCTTTCGACGCTAAGAAGGAGGGCGGCACTTGCGTGCGGATTGTCTCGCGCTTGAAGGGAAAGTCAAGAGAGTGTCATAGCAACTGAAGCTACCCAGGCCGCCGGCTACACCTCCACTTACTTTCGGCCAGCTGTCCGTGCCGCCAACGAGGCGATGCTCCGGCTGCCCAAGGATGAGCGCCCGACTCCGCTGCCAGAGGGGCTGCGGTTCTACGACCTTCGGTAGACCTGCACGAGTCTCCTCATCACCCAGGGCGCAAGCGTCAAGGCCGTCCAGGCGCAGCTCGGGTATGCGACCGCGAGCAGGGCACCTGTTCCGTCCGAGATCGACACCCTCGGGACCGCCTGGCTGGTCCGCGACGGCGCCGTGGCCCGGCTGGGATGGACCCAGCATGGACCAGCGAACGACCGCCGGGGAGAAACAGCCGGTGGATGAACCGTTGTTGTGGCGGAGGCTGAGGGGTTCGAACCCTGTCCGGTGTTATTTCGCCGTCCCACGTCGTGGCAGTGGATGGCCTCTGACCTGCGATCCCGACTTACCAGCCGTGACCGCTCCTGCCCGCCGAGGACCAGCGGTTCCCGATGCCATGCGGATCCAGCGCGGACCGAACCCGGCTAGTTGTCAGGCCAGAGGATCACGGCGCTCTCGGCCGCTTCAAGGATCGCCGCCGCGTCGACCTCGGCCCGCGACTCCGCGATGCCTCGGGCCGGCCACTCACACACGAAGGCGAACGGCCCGGCTGGTGGCAGCGGCCATACCCAATACTCCATGTCCCATGCTGTGCCGCCACCGCCCCCGCCGTGTTCCCGCAGCACTGGCCGGTCTGGCGCTTGGCCCTCTGGGTCGTAGGGGGGGTGATCAAGGGTTGTTGCTTTGCGGCCGTCGGCGAACTGCACACCAAAGCGCAGGAAGTCACCGGCCAGCGCATCGTCCTCCGGGTCGGTGCTGTCAAACAGGTACGGGAGCCGCTGCTCCTCTTGGGCGGAGAGGTTGCGAAGGCGCAGGCTGAGGGTGAAGGAGAAGCCGGCCGGATAGCCCTGGATGCCGGCAACTGCGATGACGGTTTCGTCGGTGCGCGCGACGATCACCTGCACCGGCGTGATGCCGGGGAGGACGTTATGGGGTGGTGCGATCCAGGCCGGCGGGCTGACCACCTTGACCCGGGCAACCCCTGCCGGCGGCTGGACTGGCGGTTCGGAGAAGCTCATTGCGGCATGCTACGCGGGCTGGGTTGCTCGGGGAGTTCCTGTCCAGCTCCCCACCTTGTGGCCAACGTTCCCGTTGCGTGCTGGGTGAGGCCGGTTCCCCGGTGACCGGCGGGTCGCTGCCGGCGCGAGGACGGCCGCCGCCGGCGGCCGCCCGGTGGCCGGCCTTGAGTTCGTAGAGAAACTCCTCACTGCG
>DATFQK010000421.1:0-4837 GCA_035264345.1 Gemmatimonadales bacterium
TGAGCCGTCGTCCTGCCTCGTACCACTGGCGGCCCAGCTCTTCACCTCCCCGGACATGCGCAATGGCCACCACAAACCCCCGGTCCACCAGGCTCAGGGCATTGGACGAGAAGAACGGATCGTAGCTCAGACCATAGGCTCCATACCCGTTCAGCAATAGCGGCCGGCTGCCGTCCAGGTCCAGCGGAACCCGATACACCAGCGAAATCGGGATGTCGACTCCGTCCGGGGCCCAGGCGTACAGGCGCTCGCTGCGATAATGGCTCGAGTCGTAGCCGCGCACCTCGGTATGTTTGCGAACCGTCCAGGTGTGCTGGATCAGGTCGTAATCGACCACGCAGCTGGGGGTGATCAGGGAACTGTAGGTGAAACGGTAGAGCGCCGTGTGGAACTCCGGGTTGGCGTGGGGTCTGACCGTGTAAACCGGCTCGGGGAACGGGATCACGTGCTCTGATCCTGTGGTAAGATCCAGCACCCGAATCCGAGTCAGTCCGCTCTCCCGCTCATGGACGATCAGATGGTCCCGGAAGGCATCGGTAGAGTCCACCTTGACCTCCGGCCGGTAGGGGAGCACCGGAGACCAGTGTTCGCGGGACGGATGCTCTACCGGAGTCTCCACCAGTCCGAAATTCTGCCCAGCATGATTGGTGGTGATGAAGAAGCGATCGCCGTGGTGAGTGACCGAGTATTCCTTCCCGCACTCACGAGCTTGAATCAGCCTGAAGGGCTCGCGCGGGTTATCCGCACTGGCAAACCAGACCTCCGAGCTGGAGTGGCTCGAGAGGTCCAGCAGCAGATATCGCCCGCTGCGAGTGCGACTGATATCGAGATAGAACGAGGCATCGCGCTCGCAGTAAACCAGGTCATCTTCCTGCTGCGAGGCGCCGAGGTGATGCCGGTAGAGCTGCCAGGGACGGCGGGCGGCATCGAGCACAGCGTAGAAGATGGTTCGGCTGTCGTTCGCCCAGGCAAGACGGTGAGAGGTCCGGTGAAGCCGTTCGCCTAGGTGCTCACCGGTAGTGAGGTCCTTGATGAAGATCGTGAACTCTTCGGCACCGCTGGTATCGACCGAATACGCCAGCAACCGGTGGTCAGGGCTCACCTGCATCATCCCGATCCGGAAGTAGTCGAGGCCCTCCGCCAGGGGATTCTGATCCAGCAGGACCTCCTCGGGCCCGACTTGGCTCAGGGCCTTCCGGCAGAAGATGGGATACTGTCCTCCCGCCTCAGTCCGGCTGTAGTACAGGTAATGATCCAGCCGCTCGGGAACCGAGAGGTCCGCCTCTTTGATACGGCCGCGCATCTCCTGAAAGAGCTGATCCTGCAAGGCCTCGGTATGTCGCATGACGGCTGCGGTATGCCGGTTTTCGGCCTCGAGGTAGGCCAGTACTTCCGGATTATCGCGATGGCGCAGCCAGTGATAGTTATCGATGCGGGTCTCGCCGTGGGCCCTGTCCAGCCGCGGCATGATGGGCGCGACCGGGGGCACCTCAGGCTCGCGGGGAGCAACAACATCAACATCGGAGTAGTGCAGGGGACGGCCGGCAGGAGCGAGCGCCGGGGCCAGAGTACGATGCGGATTCGACATCCAAAACTATCAATCTCCGACCGCTGGATGCAGCCGGACAAGCGTTCAGTGGACCACCAGAGTTGGGTCCTGCCGGTGAATAACGATCCTCCCTCTAGGCAAGTCAAGGGCAACGTAAGTTAAATGGACTCAGCGACTTACGTGATCCAAGCCGGGCTACCGACCAGACGGGATTCTGGTCCAGAAGAGAGGCGAACTCGCATGTGTAGGACGTACCGCCAGATAGGGCTGGTTACCTGTCAGGGGCTGCAGCTGCGCACGTCCTTGTGCTCGACGAAGCTCCAGGATTTGGGCTTAACTCCTTCCACCACAACCACGTCCACCGGTTGCGTGAGATTCGAGGTCGAGAGGCAGTTGGGCCCGGGGGCGGTTTCGCTGACCTCAACCCGGAGCTCGCCGTTGGTTTGGGTTACCCGTTTCACCGCGATCTCGTGCCCCCCGCTGGAACGCTCCCCGGCCGCTACGGCAATCACGATGTCGCGGGTGAAGTCCACGGCCGGTCGGTCGCCCACGCCCAGCTCGGACCAGAACTCCGCCCAAGCATTGACGTCCTGAATGACCATCCGCCTTGCTTCCCTGATTCCAGTGTGGCTCCACACTCCAATGCGCCGAATCTCCAGGCTGGTGGAGCTGGCGTTGGCGTCATAGGGGGCGTAGCCCTGCTCGCCCGGTAGGGTATCCTGGATGGGGGCTGGGGCCGTGACTGAAGGAGGCGAGTTGAGACTGGAGTCCGGAGCGCCTTCCGGCTCGGGGGCGAGCGAGACCGGAGTGTCGTTTTCGGGTTCCCCTTGTGCTACTCGCATCCGGCCCCCGCCGCAGGCGGCAGCAAGCCAGAGAAAGAGGAAGACGGTACGTGGGTGCATGGCTGCTCCTGGTTGGATACTGAGCGGAGCTTCAGCTGGATGGCTCAAGGTAAGAAGAAGTGCACCCGGGCGCGAACCCTGGCATCGCCCCTCGGGTGTGAGCCCGATCACCGGTGTCCCTGCTCTGGACCGGGACATCATATTGTTTGTCCTGGCTCATCACCAATCTCATTCTCGCAGTCATCGTGTTGTCCGTGGTCTCTAGTGTGGACCGTTGCGTTGAGCAGCACGGGCCGGGTCCACGTCTTGCATGAGGGGGACGCGGATCACAGCCCGGGTCGGTGCAGCGGCTTAGTGTAAGCTCTTGGCCCGGTCCCATAAGCCGGGTGCTCATCATGAGATCCGGCGACAGAACGAGAACCCGGGATGACCTATGACTCCTCGCTTTGCTTTTATCTCGCTGGCTGGCTGCCGCTCCCTCCTCCTCGGCACCGGCCTGGCTGCCGGACTCCTCAGCTGTGCCCGCAATCCTGTGACCGGGAAGAGCGAGCTCGCGCTGGTCTCTGAATCGCAGGAAATCCAGATGGGCAAACAGGCCGCTCAGGACGTCGCTCAGACGATCGGCCTCTACAACGATCCCAAAGTCGAAGCCTATGTGGCGGGAATCGGTAAACGGATGGCTGCGGCTTCCGAGCGGCCCAACCTGCCCTGGGAATTTCATGTCGTGGACGATGCCTCGGTCAACGCCTTCGCCCTGCCGGGAGGCTTCATCTACGTCACTCGTGGTCTGCTGGCTTCCATTAATGATGAGGCCGAGCTGGCGACGGTCGTCGGCCACGAGATCGGCCACGTCACCAACCGGCATTCGGTGCAGCAGATCAGCAAGCAGCAGCTGGCACAGATCGGTCTCGGTGTCGGCAGCATTCTGTCCTCCGACATTGCCCGCTTCGGTCAGCTCGCCAGTGCCGGACTCAGTGTTCTGTTCCTGAAGTACGGCCGTGACGCGGAGAACCAGGCCGACCAGGCCGGCTTCCGGTATGCACTGAATGAAGACTACGATGTGCGGGAGATGACCAAGGTCTTCACGACGCTGGATCGGATCAGCCAGTCCAGTGGAGGTGGCAAGCTCCCCGAGTGGCTGTCGACGCACCCGGCGCCCGAAAATCGGATTCAGCATATCGAGAACATGCTCGATACCCTTCACCGAGACCCGACAAAGGGGATCGTCAACCGAGAGGGGTATATCCAGCACGTGCAGGGCATGACCTATGGGCTGGACCCCCGGCAGGGCTACTTCGAGGGGACGCACTTCTATCACCCGCAGATGCGGTTCCAGATGAGCTTCCCCAATGGATGGCAGGTACAGAACACCCCATCGGCAGTCGCATCCATGAGTCCAAACCAGGATGCCATCATTCAGCTCGCGCTCGCGGGAAAGGCCTCGCCCCAGCAAGCCGCGCAGCAGTTCCTGTCGCAGCAAGGTATACAGGCTGGACAGTCATCCACGTCGAGCATCAATGGCCTTCCAGCGGCCTCGAGCTACTTCCAGGCCCAAACCGATCAGGGAGTCATCCAGGGGATCGTGTCGTTCATCTCTTACGGCGGGACTACCTTCGGGCTCATGGGCTATACGCCGGGCGGGAAGCTCAGCAGCTACGATCAGCTCTTTCAGGGGGCCATCCGCAGCTTCAGCGAGCTGAGGGACCAATCCAAGATCAACGTCAGCCCGGCCCGGGTTGAACTGGTCAAGCTCAATCGCTCCATGTCACTGGAACAATTCAACAGCCAGTATCCTTCATCCATTTCCGTGGAGGAGCTGGCGATCATTAATGAGATAGAAGATCCAGCGGCGGCGCTTCAGGCAGGGCGAACGGTGAAACGGGTAGTAGGAGGAGTTAAGCCGGCGTCCTAAGCCTGCGGCAGAAACTCAATCAGGGAGCCGCAACAGCAATCGATCCTTGCTCCCGGCAGTCTTGGGTTCGATTTGAGCGAAGATCATGAGACTTGCCGTGCTGGTTGCGCCGCAGGAATAGGGCACCAGACCGCGCACCTCGATCGCCGATCCATCCTCTTCCAGAGTCCAGGAGCCTGCCCGGCGGCCGGCCCCGGCCGCCGTGCACCGGCCCAATACCCGCACCCGTCGCCCCAGCAGGCTATCGGCCGTCAGGGCCTCTTCGATCCGGACCAGCGGCGCCTGATCCGGCCGGACTGGCACCGTTTCGCGATCGGGTAATCCGCCGGTGCCCTGGGTCGCGGGATCGACCGGCGCAGGGTTGAGCGTGCCTGGCTGCGCAGCGGGATCGGAGACCGGGGTGGGACTGCCGGGGTTTTGAGCCGCTCCCCCACGGGGGGCGCAGGCAGCGAGATAGAGGGGCAGCAGGATCCAAGCGAAGCGGGGAGCGCGACCGAGGCTGCGAGGAGATCCTCTGCCGGCGGCTCGATCAGG
>DATFQK010000422.1:0-2752 GCA_035264345.1 Gemmatimonadales bacterium
AGGGGATCGTCCTCGACGATCAGTATTCTGCCGCCGGCCCGGCGGCTCGGCTCTTCCGTCTGGACGGGGCGCGGTCCACTCGCCGCTTCGCGGACGGAGGGGAAATACAGCTTGAGGATCGTTCCCATGCCGGGCTCGCTGTAGGCCCAGATGTTACCACCGGTCTGCTTCACGATGCCGTACACCATCGCGAGGCCCAGGCCGCTCCCCTTCCCGACGGCTTTGGTAGTGAAGAACGGCTCGAACAGGTGCTTCATGGTTTCCTGATCCATGCCGTGGCCGGTATCGCTCACGACCAAAGCGGTGTAAGTCCCTGGAGTGATGGAGACGCCCGGCCGCCGGGCCACATACTCGTCGCCCAGCTCCACCTCGCGGGTCTCAATCGTCAACGTGCCGCCGTCGGGCATCGCGTCCCGGGCATTGATCGTTACGTTCAACAGGACCTGATCGAGCTGGGCAGGGTCGGCTCGTATCGGAGGCACCGTCGGGTCCAGCCTCAGCTCCAGCGTCTGCTGTTCGGTCAGCGTGCGGCGCAGAATGGGTTGAAGGTTGTTCAGCACCGAGTTCAGATCTACCACCTTGGGCTGGAGGATCTGCCGCCGGCTGAAGGCGAGCAGCTGACGGGTGATGGATGCGGTGCGCTCCGCAGCCTGCCGGATGTAGTCCACGTCCTGTCTCACGGGCTCGGACAGGTCAGTCCGGCCGAGGATGAAGCTGGCGGCTCCGAGCACCACAGACATCTGGTTGTTGGCTTCGTGGGCCATGCCGCCCGCCAGCTGACCCACGACCTCGATTCGCTCGGCCTGCCGCAGGCGGTCCTCCGCCTGGCGGCGGGCCGTAAGATCCAGCACGAAGAACACGGCATCGGTCACGTGATCAGCCAGCCGAGCTCCTCCCACCAGTACGGGAACCCGGGTTCCATCCTTCCGCAAAAATTCCTTTTCGTACGGAGTGCATGAGCCCTTGAGCCGGGTTTCCTCGGTAGCCTTGCGGTCAGCCTCCTCGTATCCCGGCGGCGTAAGGCGGCCCTGCCGAAGCAGTCCCTGAGCCAGGTCTTCTCTGGTGTAGCCCAGCATGTCGAGCAGGACATCGTTGGCGCTGGTGATCAGCTGGCCGTTCCAGAAGGCGATACCGATCATGCCTGACTCGAACACGCTGCGGAACCGGGCCTCGCTGGCCTGAATGGCGGACTCGGCTTGACGATTGATCGTGACATCCCGCTGGGAGCCCCAGGCGCGCTGCAGCTGTCCCTCGGATACGAATCCGATCAGGTTGTTCAGGAAGTAGCGCTCGTTTCCCTCGCGATCCACTTCGTGCGATTCGGCGTCGGTCAAGCGGTACCCGCTCCGAATGAATGCGCGCAGATACTCCAGGTTCTGCGGATCGGAGCGGGGCATCATGTCACCGAGCCGCGCACCGATCAGCTCTCCCGCCTTGCTATAGCCATACATCTGAGCCAGGGCGTCGTTGCATTCGGCCAGGTAGGCGTGGGTATAGAAGCGGTGGATCTGCTCGTCTTCGGGGAGGGTCACCGGCACGGGCTGTTCCAGCTCGAATCGCCAGACACCCTCCGCCGTCTGCTCGATGAATGCCCGGTAGCGTTCCTCGCTCTGCCGCAGTGCCGTCTGAGCGGCGGCGTGCTGCGAGATGTCCTCCACCAGCCCGACATACCCCACCAGTTGTTCCTGGTCGGTGATCTCCGCGGCGTTGACCCGGGTCCACACCACCTTGCCGTCGGCGTGAGCAAACCGATGCTCACTCAGGAAAGGAATTCGGCGCTCCGCTGCCTCATACCACTCCTGGAACACTCGCTCCCGGTCTTCCGGGTGAATCGCCCTGCTCCATCCGGATCCTCGGGCCTGCTGCTCGCTCAATCCGGAGATCCGCTGATACGCTGGGTTGGTGTAGAGACAGTCACCTGAAGGATCGGTGATGTAGATGCCCAGGGGAGACGACTCGGCCATGGCGCGGAAGCGCGCTTCGCCGCTCCGGAGCGCCGCCTCCACCTCGAGCTGATGGTTGAGCGCTTCCTCCGCCTCCACCGCCGCGGCCTCGGCTCGCGCTGTCTCTTGCTCCGCTCGCCTGGTCTCCGCCTGTGCCAGCTCGGCCGCGCTGCGGGCTGCGACCGCTGAAGCTTCGGCCCGCGCCTGGGTTCTGAGGCGGGACTCGCCCAGCATTGCCGCGATCGCCCCGGTCAGGCAGAACAGGAGGACCCGCAGGATTTCCATCCTGCCGGCGAACTGCAGAGAGTAGGTTGGCGGGATGAAGAGAAACCATCCGAGCAAGGCGCTCAACCCGGTCGCCAGGAGGGCGGGGCCCAGGCCGCCGTACCAACCAGCAACCAACACCGCGATCACGAGAGTGGTGAAGGGAAGCTGAGCGCCTAGCAGCGGCGTCAGGAGCCAGCGCACCATCCCCATCACGAGCACGGCTCCCACGGCGACCAGGTACGGAATGAGTCCGTTGCGCGCCCTGGAGTTAAGCATCGGTGAAGTAAGAGGTATCCCGTGCAGCGGAGCAAGTCACTCCGACGCGACTGGCGCATAAACGTTTCCTCGGTTTCTCGACCGTATACGGGATCGTGAAGCAGAGCGGCGGGCAGATCTGGTCTACAGCGAGGTAGGAGGGAACTACGGCATATTGTGCTGGAAAGAGTCCGGACCGGCCTGGCCCATAAAGCCCGTTAGCGCACTCCGGCAGTGCTCCGATCGGCTGACTTGGCTCTTTGCTTCAGCAGCCGGGTCACTTGCAC
>DATFQK010000423.1:0-2698 GCA_035264345.1 Gemmatimonadales bacterium
CCCCCTCAGGGCCCACAGCAGAAGTGCGACCGAAACCAGAATCCCTACCACGACGGCCAGCAACCGCCGTGGTGCGGCCGTGGCTACGGCTGGCTCAGGACTCGGCAAGCGCCAAGGGAACGAGGTCGAGCAGCTCCTGCAGCAATGGTTGAAGCGAGGTGAGGCTGGCGTCCCGGGCGAGCTCGGACGTGATCTGCTCCCGGACCGCATTAGCCCGCTCCAGCGCGGCGTGGCCCCGGTAACACAGAGTGGTGATCAGCACCGGTGGAGCCTCCGGGCTTGCGGGCTGATCACTCTGCTGGATTCCGTCGTCGATCAACCGCCGGAAAGCAGCCGTAGTGGGGGACCGTTCGCGCTGCAGTCGATCCAGAGTTCGGAAGCTCGCTTCGAGCCCCCCGGTGGGCGCAGTCTGTTGCCCAGGCGCCATCGGCGGAGAGTCAGGTGCCAGGCTCTCGATGGGAACCACCTGAGGCTCCGGCTCCGCGTCGTAGGCCAGGCTCTCGATGGGAACCGGCTGCTCTGCCAACTCCGCTTCGGCCCGCAATCCATCGACCCGGTGGGCGACATCCAGCAAGCGCCGGGAGATGAGCATGCGATCGTCGCTCTCCACCACCGCACGCAGGAGTTGTCCGGCCTCCCGCAGCCGGGTCACGAGGTCCTCAACGCTGCGGCTGGCTGCGCCGGCGGCCAGCGCCTCCCGGGCGGAACGGGCGAAGATTCCCAGCGCCCCCGCAACCGGGTCGGCGCTCGGCGCCGCAGCCGCGCGGAGGGTGCCGATCAGGCGATAGAGCCGAAGATCTCGCTCGGTCGCGGAACGCGCGGCGGTGATGAGATCCGCGCTCTGACACAAATGCTCACCCTGGCTCACCAGCTCCAGCGGACCCAAGGGGTCCGGTGGGGCGAACTGAGGCTGGGCCACCGGATGCTTCATCGGCTCCGGGTCACCCTCGACAAAGAGAGACTCGATCGGAACTACGTCCCGCTCGACCGCAAATGCCCGCAGCAGCAGCTCAGTGAAGCTCCGCGCCTCCTCGGCGTCGGGATCGGGGCGTCCCTGCTCGGCCACGTCGCGGGAAATCCGGGTCAGGGCACGGGCGGCGGCGTCCATCACCTCGTCCACTCCGGGCGGCGGAGCAAAAAGGCGAGTGAGGTCGCCCACGGCGAGCTCGATGCCGTCCAGAATGTCCGGTAAGGGAGCAAGCTCGCTCAGCTCGGCCAGGCCTCGCAGCGACTGCATGCGCCGGATCACGTTGTACAGCGGGTCGCGATCTCCCGGTGAGGTACGGAGGGTCCGTGAGGCTCGATCGAGTGCGCTCGCGATGAGCGCGCCTTCGCGGGCCACAAAGGCGCGGACACCCGTGTTCAGCTCGGCCTTCTGTGGTTCAGCCTCGCGGAAGGGATCCTCGCTTCCAGCTCGACCGGTCAGGCTCTCGAGGTCGCGGCTCAGTCGGCCGGCCCGGGCAGTATCTGCCTCGTTCCATTCGCGGGCCCTCCGCACCAGATAGCGGAATTCCTCAACTGACTGGGCGATCTGCTCCCGAGTCCCTGGGTCCCAGACTCGCTGCTGATCCCGGTTGCTTCGGGCGAAGGCTTCCAATCCGGCGGCGGCTTTTGCGATGTGTGGCTGGGCGGCCATCAGGGCGGAGCCGCGCAGCACTCGGGCCATGCGGAGAAACTCGTCGGGAGATGGCGGGGCGGAGCCCTGGACTAGGGTCTCCAGCCGGTCCAGGCATTCACCGGCCTCGAGGGCAAAAAAATCCGCGGTGCCGAGTGGGTTGGTCATGCAGGCTAAATTAGCGCAACCCGGTTCCAGCCCATAGCTCAGGGCTTGAGGTCCATGGCTCGGCGCATTTCCTCGACGGCCCTCTTCATTCCGACCATGATGGCTCGGCTCACCACGCTATGACCGATGTTCAGCTCCTCGATTTCGCCGATGCCCGCCACCGGCGCGACATTCAGATAGGTGAGTCCATGCCCCGCATGGACCGCGAGACCCATGTCAGAGGCGTAGCGCGCCGCTTCCCGCAGTTGCTTCAGCGCGGCGTCGCTACTGCGCCAGGAATGGGCGTAGCGGCCGGTATGCAGCTCGATGGCGGGAACGCCCAGATCCTTGGCGGCTTCAACCGTACGGTGATCGGGATCGATGAAGAGGCTCACCCTGATTCCGGCCTGGTCCAGCCGTCGGATGGTGTCTCGAAGACGTGCGGCGGGGCGGCTGAGATCGAGACCACCTTCGGTAGTGATCTCTTCCCGCCGCTCCGGCACCAGGGTGGCCTGATAGGGGCGCAGTCGGCAGGCGAGATCTAGCACATCGGGACTGGTCGCCAGCTCCAGGTTAAACACCTTGCTGCTGGCGTTGAGCCGCTCCACGTCGTGATCCTGAATGTGCCGACGGTCCTCCCGGAGGTGGGCCGTGATGCCATCGGCGCCGGCCTCCTGGCAGAGCAGGGCCGCGGCCACCGGATCGGGCTCGTCCGTTTTCCGTGCTTCTCGCACAGTCGCGACGTGATCAATATTGATGTAGAGCCGCGTCGGCCTCATTGCTCGCCGCTCCGGAGCCGGTTATGTTCGCTGCCCAACCTCTGACCCGTGAGACCCTTGTGACCATACACCGATGCTGCTGGACCGCGATCCTGCTGCTGTCCGCGTGCGGTGGTGGCACGGCGCCGGTCCAGCCCGCTCACTCGGCCTCCGCCGC
>DATFQK010000424.1:0-2594 GCA_035264345.1 Gemmatimonadales bacterium
TCAGTTTCTCTATACAGTCACCCTGCCCGATGGGAGATCGGTCAGCCGCTCGCGACAGAACCTCTTCATCGACGATGTGAGGGTCGGGTTCGGAGTTCGAGCCGGCCCCCAGGTCCAGAGCGTTTTCTCGCTGACGCTACCCACCTCAACCAGTCCCCGGGGATATGGTCGCGGCGTTCCATCTCTCTCGGTCATCAATACTATGCGAGCCGCGCTCAAGCCCCAGCTCAGCTATGAAGGGAGTCTAGGTTTGGGGTTCACTCCCGCCCATGGCGACATGACGGAGGGACAGCGGGAGCTGTTTCTGTCGCTCACATCGGGACTGCGCTGGCGGATCTGGAGGCATCAATCGGTCTACGCGAACGTATTCTATCACTCACCCTATTACCACGAGACTACCCTTCCTGCCCTGGACCGCAGGGAGTTGTCGCTGGACTTCGGCTGGATTCTGAAGACGGCGGAGGGAGGGGAGTGGAGGCTGGGTTTGACCGAGGATCTCGAGCCGGCGGGCCCTGGGGTGGATCTTATTCTCCGGCTGGGAAGGACGTTTTAGCAAAGAGAAACTGCTCCATGTTGTTGAACAGGAACTCCTTAGCCTTGGGCTCCCGCAGATTTAGCCCGTAGTGATTGATCAGCTGCTGCTGGGTCTTGAGCCACTCCGCCCAGCAGACATTACAGATCTGATCGAAGGCTCGCCGCCCCAGCTCGTTCTGAAACGGCTGAAATGCCATCCGTTCGCGTTCCTGCCCGCAGCGGGTACAGTGTAACGTTGTCATCAGGGCAAGATAGACTTCCTGGAAAATGTGATCCAGTCTATTGGGAGATTCTCTGCCATCAGATACTATGGTCAGGGTGTCAGCTGCCGGCGCGCTCCCGACCGCATCCGTATGGCCCGAGCCCCGCTGGCGGTACCCAGGCCGGTGCCTATTCCGAATGCGACGGCCGTCACAATACTGAAAAAGGGAAGCAGGGCCGCCGGCCAGACTAGCATACCGGCGATCACGCCGGTGATGTAGGGGGCCCAGGGAGAGTGAACTGCGTCAACAAACCGGAGCCTGCCACGCACGAAATTGCGCGTAAGGATGAAACCGATGGCACCGGCGGTAATAGTGAGTAGAAGCTCGAGCATAAAGCCGTCCTAGATAGGGTCAGCGCTTGGCGTTACAATACGCGACGCTGACTGGAAAGATTCAGTAGGGTGCAAATTGAGGCTGGTAAAGATTGTGGTATGCGAATCGCGGGCGTTTTCGTTGTCCTTGGCTAAGCTCTTTCACCGGAAGGAGCCTACTGATGCCTAGACATCCAACTGTTGTGGTGCCGAACATCGGTCCCATGGATCACGCATGGGATCTCCTCGGCGAGTGGCAGGCCGAATTCGAGCTCCCGGAGACCGAATCACCAGTGCACGGCAAGGTTACGTTCCGCTCCTGGACCGACGCCGAGCTGCAGCTGGACCCGATCGAAGCCGCCATCGCGGGCATTCCGTCCAGCGTTCCCCTGGAACGCGCGAGCGAGATCCATCTCACGGATGCTGGTGGCGGGGCACTGCAGTGGGTGCTCCATGCACCGTCGACCAACTGGTCACTGCAGGCGACACTTTGGCCCGGCTCTTTGCACCTCTTCGTGCACGACGCGGATGACGATGAGGAGCAGCTCTACCGAGCCCGAGCCACACGCGATCAGGAGTACTATTTGCGAAAGTACCCGTTAGAGACGAAGTAAACGTGGGGAACGACGGAAGGTGAGGAACGATGAGGGTCCGGCTCTGGAGCCGGGCCTTCTTGTTTTACCCCTCATGCTCACCTCCCCGCTTCCCCCCTTCCCCCGTTCCCCTTACCACCTCACCGCCGCACTCCCCCACATGAACCCCGACCCGAACGCGGTCATCACCAGCAGGTCGCCCCGCTTGAGCCGCCCCGTCCGCACACACTCGTCCAGCGCGATGGGTATCGTGGCCGCTGTCGTGTTGCCGTAGCGCATGATGTTGTTGTAGACCTGGTTGTCCTGAAGGCCCAGCGTCTTCTGCATCATTTCCGAGATCCGGAGATTGGCCTGATGCGCCAGGAGCAGGTTCAGGTCCTCCAGCCGCTCTCCGGTTGCGCTCAGCACCGCACGAACCGATTCCGGCATCCGCACCACCGCGTGGCGAAAGACTTCTTTGCCGTCCATTTCCAGGTACTGGCGCCCGGCCTCGATCTGTTCGGGAGACACCCGCGGGTGGTACATGGAGCCCGGAGCATCCACCCATAGCTTCTCGGCGTAGGCTCCCTCAGAGTGAAGGTCGAAGGCGAGAATGCCGGTCCCGTTTTCACTGGGACCGAGCACCGCCGCGCCGGCTCCGTCCGCAAAAATGACGGCGACGTGTCGCCCCGCGCTGGACAGCTCCAGCCCGGTGGATTGGATCTCGCTCCCCACCACCAGGATGTGGCGATACTGTCCAGCCTTGATCCAGGCGTCGGCGACGGACAGCGCGTAGATGAAGCCGCTGCACTGGGCCCGCACGTCGAGGGCGGGAATGGTCGAGATCGCCAGCATTCGCTGGAGGTATACCCCGTTTCCCGGCGCGAAGTGATCCGGACTCGAGGTGGCGTAGA